>JBFGYY010000388.1:0-3707 GCA_041587095.1 Motiliproteus sp.
AGGCCTACCGTGATGTGCTGTATAACGGCCGTCACCCGACCTTTGTGCTGTTTCTTGAGCTTAACCCTGCGGATGTGGATGTAAATGTGCACCCCACCAAGCATGAAGTGCGTTTCCGCGACGGGCGTTTGGTGCATGATTTTCTGTTCCGCACGTTACATCGAGGTCTGGCTGAAATCTCGCCGGCGGAGATGGGCGGGGCAGCCCCGGGCGAGGCGCTCGCAGAGCTTTCGCCCAGCAGCCCCGTTGAAGGGGGGCTGGGCGTCGCGCAACAACCCGATGTCGCCGGTAAGGCGGCCGGTGTATTTCAGGGTCAGAGCCCCTTGGATTTCAGCCGCTCGGCAATCCGGCCGGGGCAGGTGCGTGATCAGATGCAGGGTTATGCCGCATTGCACCCCTCGGCTGATGCCGGGCAGTCTGAGCTGTCGGGCACAGTGGATACGGCGGCATGGGGCGACGCGCCTGAGAGTGGCGTCGAGCATCCGATGGGCTATGCCAAAGCGCAGCTGCATGGAGTGTTCATCCTGGCGGAGAATGCGCGGGGTCTGGTGCTGGTGGATATGCATGCTGCGCATGAACGCATCGTCTATGAGCGCCTTAAAACCAGTTATGCCCGGGAGGGCGTACGATCGCAGCCGATGCTGGTTCCGGTATCGGTGAATATGAGTCAGCAAGAAGCCGATTGTGCTGAAGAGTTTTCCGACCTGTTTGCAAAGCTGGGATTCGAGTTTTCCAGGATGGGATCGGAAACGCTGGTTGTGCGCCAGATACCGGCGCTGCTCAAAGGCTGTGATGTCGGAGTGCTGGTTTGTCAGGTCTTGAGCGATCTGCTGTCCCATGGCAGTAGCGATCGGGTGCAAGCCGTGCAGAATGAACTGTTGGCGACGATGGCTTGCCATGGCTCCGTGCGTGCGAATCGTCAGTTGACCGTTGCCGAAATGAACGAATTATTGCGGGATATGGAGCAAACCGAGCGTAGCGGGCAATGTAACCATGGTCGTCCGACCTGGACCCAGCTCAGCATGACTGAGTTGGATAAGCTGTTTATGCGAGGGCAGTAACCATGAGCTCCGTGGAGAAAACGATAGTTTTACCCTCGGGCAGCGATGCAGCGGATGAGGTCCCTGGCATCGTGTGTTTGATGGGCGCGACCGCGTCGGGCAAGACCGATCTCGCTGTTGCGCTGGTCGAGCAGGCAAATTGCGAAATTATCAGTGTCGATTCTGCGTTGATCTATCGAGGCATGGATATCGGCACGGCAAAGCCCGATGCCGAGACGCTTGCCCGTGCGCCGCATCGACTGATCGATATTCGTGATCCGTCTGAGGCCTATTCGGCTGCGGAGTTCCGTCGGGATGTGCTGCAGCAAATTGCTGAGATCCAGGCGGCTGGCCGAACGCCGCTGTTGGTCGGCGGGACAATGCTCTACTTCAAAGCGTTGCTCGAAGGCCTGGCAGAACTACCGCCATCGGATCCTGTGGTGCGTGAGAAGTTGTTGCTTGACGCGCAGCGGCAGGGTTTGGAATCCCTGCATCGGCGCCTGGCGGCGGTTGATCCTGTCTCCGCGCAAAGGATACATCCGAATGACCCTCAGAGGCTTCAGCGAGCGCTGGAAGTGTATGAGGTTAGCGGGTACACACTAACGGAGTTGTGGGAGCGGCAGCGGCGCGATGCGCGCCTGCCATTCAAAACCCTGCAGCTGAGCGTAGAGCTCCGGGACAGGGCTGTGTTGCATGCCCGTATCGCAGAACGGTTTGAGCAGATGCTTGAGCTGGGGTTCGAAGCCGAAGTAAGGGCGCTGTATGAACGGGGTGATCTGCACCCTGATCTGCCTTCGATACGTTGCGTTGGTTATCGTCAGATGTGGGAATATCTGGCAGGTGATGTGTCCAGAGACAGGATGATCGAGCGATCAATTGTTGCGACGCGGCAGCTGGCTAAGCGCCAGCTTACCTGGCTGCGTAGCTGGCCCGAGTTGCATCGTGTCGATCCCCAAGAGCGTAATTTCATTGGAAATGTCTTGAAATTACTCGGCGAGCACATAATATAGACTAAATCTGGCGACTCTCTTTACGCAGTTGCGGTATGATGAATATCGCTGCGCACAGGTCTCTTTTGGGCCAAACAGGCGAATCGTAAATTTTCGTTTTTATATCAACAACCTATGTTGGTTGTATTGAAGGAGTACTACAATGTCAAAAGGGCAAACATTACAAGACCCTTATCTCAACATCCTGCGTAAGGAGCGAGTGCCTGTCTCGATCTTTCTCGTCAACGGGATCAAACTGCAGGGGCAGATCGAATCCTTCGATCAATTTGTTATCCTGCTGAAAAATACAGTAAGCCAAATGGTTTATAAGCATGCCATCTCCACTGTCGTGCCCTCCCGCCCGGTCAAAACCCCTGTTGCCAATCCTGAGGGTGACGACGAATAGACCGGGTTAAGGTTTGTTTTTCGAACGCCCCGACTCGGGTGAAACAGCCATTCTTGTTCATATGGATATGGCTGATGAGTCCGAGCGGGAAGACCCGCGTGAATTCGAAGAGCTCGCCCTTTCTGCCGGCGCGGACCCTGTCGCGCTGGTAACAGGCTCGCGTGCTCGTCCCCATTCCAAGTTTTTTATCGGCTCCGGGAAAGTGCAGGAGATTGTGCAGCTTGTCGCGTTGCACGACGCCGAAGTTGTATTGTTCAACAATGCGTTATCGCCCGCCCAGGAGCGAAACCTTGAGCAGGAGTTCAAGTGTCGCGTGTTGGATCGGACCGGGCTGATCCTGGATATTTTCGCTCAGCGCGCACGCACGCATGAGGGTAAGCTTCAGGTGGAGCTGGCCCAGCTAGAACATATGTCTACTCGTCTGGTTAGAGGTTGGACCCACCTCGAGCGTCAGAAGGGCGGAATCGGTTTGCGGGGGCCGGGTGAAACCCAGCTCGAAACAGACCGACGACTGCTGCGCGCCCGTATCAAGTCCATACTGCGCCGGTTAGATAAGGTGCGTCGCCAGCGCGACCAGGGGCGGCGTTCGCGCCGGCGGGCCGAAGTACCCAGTCTCTCGTTGGTGGGCTACACCAATGCGGGTAAGTCGACGCTTTTCAACCGGATGACCGATGCGGAAGTTTATTCTGCCGACCAGTTGTTCGCCACCCTTGATCCGACACTTCGTCGCCTCGATATTGCCGATGTCGGCAGTACGATTTTGGTTGATACGGTTGGCTTTATTCGTCATCTCCCGCATAAGTTGGTTGAAGCGTTTCGTGCCACGCTGCAGGAAGCTTGTGAAGCGAGCTTGCTGCTGCATGTTATCGACTGCCAATCCGAGGAGCGCGACGGGCATGTTGAGCAGGTTCAGTTGGTGCTGGAAGAGATCGGCGCGCAGGACGTTCCTGTTTTAGAAGTCTACAATAAGCTCGATCTGCTGGAGGGGATGCCGCCGCGGATCGACCGGGATGCCGATGGTCGCCCGGTACGGGTCTGGGTTTCGGCGGTTAGTGGTGCCGGACAGGCCGAGCTGATGCTTGCAATCAGTGAACTGCTGGGCGATGAAATTGTCCACCAGTGGTTGCGAATCGATCCGCATGAGGGTTTTTTCCGGTCCCAGCTCTATGCGCTGGGTGCGGTGCTTGCAGAACGGTTTGCCGATGATGGCTGCATAGATCTGGAAGTTCGCTTGCAGAAACGCGATCTGTTGCAGGTGTTGAGTCGGGCCAA
>JBFGYY010000389.1:0-3693 GCA_041587095.1 Motiliproteus sp.
AGTCCCTGCTGGCCATCCACAACCTCAGCGCATACCCGCAGCATACCGCCCCCGGCAATAAGCTTCCCGAAGCCTTTCAAACCCGCGCTTTCGATCTTATCAGCCAGAAGCCGTTCGATGTGACCGAACAGGAAATCCAACCCTACCAATGCCTCTGGCTCAGCGCGAAGGGTTGATGGCCTTTCGCCACAAGCCCGAGTGCTTAGTTTTACCTGTTAGCTGTTAGCTGTTGGTTTTTTTGTATTTACTTGTCGCCTGCCGCCTGCAGCCCTTCCCTACTCAGCATTATCCGCTTCTACCGCATCATAGAGTCGCTCCAGAAAGTCTGGCATCGCACTGGTGACCCGGTTCCAGCTGGGGATAAACGGTGTATCCATTGGATTTTCCAGAAAATCTTCGCCCGCGTGCATAATGTTAGCGGCAAACAGCTCGGCTGCTTTCTCCTCCTGATGACGATCCAGTGCCAGACCGTTCATCAACGCATCATTGTTATAGGATTCGATAAAATCCAGCGCGATACGGTAGTAGGTGGCTTTCAGGGTGCGGAAGGTGCCACTGTCAAAAACATGTCCCTGGGTAGCCAATTTACGCACGACGGCTTTCGTGATATCCAGGCTCATTTTCGACAAGCCTTTCTCCAGATCGTCATTGGAGAGCGGTTGATGCTTGTGATCGTAGCTGTCGGCGATATCCACCTGGCAAAGACGGTTCGTTGAGTAATTACGGTACATTTCCGATAGCACGCCGATCTCCAGCCCCCAGTCGCTGGGAATACGCAGATCAAGCAACACATCTGAGCGCATGGAAAACTCACCCGCCAGGGGATAACGAAAACTGTCCAGATAATCCAGATACGGCACATTACCCAGTACCGACTTAAGCGCACGAATCAGCGGTGTTACCAGCATGCGACTCACACGACCATTGAGCTTATTCTCCGCCACGCGCGGGTAGTAACCCTTGCAAAATTGATAGTTGAATTGACGGTTGGCGACCGGATAGAGCAAGCGTGCCAGCATCCCGGCTTGGTAGGTTTTTATATCGCAGTCATGCAGCGCCACGGCTTTGGAGCGCGCGGAAGCGAGAATATAACCAAAGCAGTACCAGACATTACGCCCCTTGCCCATCTGGTCAGGAGCCAGCCCTTTCTCTTGCAAGGCCGCATCCAGTTCACGCAGGCGCGGACCGTCATTCCAGAGGATTCGATGATGCTGATTCAGACGGGCGAAATAGTCGCGCGCATGCAGAAATTCATGCCGATCGGCACGATCCAGGCCCACCACGATCTCGTCAAGATAGGTGACCTTCGACAGTTCCCGGACAATATTTTCCAAGGCCGGAGTTTGCAGTTCGGAATACAGGGAAGGAAGCACCAACCCCATAGGATTGCGCTGAGAAAAGCTCTTTAACTCCCGCTCCAACTCGGCCAGTGGGCGATCGGTCAGGTTATGTAAAGTTGTGATTGTGCCATTCTGAAAGAAGTCACTCATGGTTACTCTCCGATTGTGATCCGATTTTTAGCAGTGTTGTCATCGCCTGCGCCCAACCTGCAGAGCCACTTTTTTGCGTATAGATAACCCGATGTTTACGCTTCAGCTGCATGTGCCCCTGCCGGGGTGTCATGACCACAACCGCCTGATCGGCAGCTTCCAGCATCATCCTGTCATTGTGGTTATCACCCAAGGCAATAACCTGCAGACGTGTGTCGGGCCAGAGAGCCTGATAGCAGCTGTTCAGCACGTGCATCGCTTGCGCTTTATCGGTCTGCCCCATGACATGATAAAAGCGCCCTCCCTTGACGAGCCGTAACTGTGACTGACTGAGCAAACGGGTGAACTCCTGCAACCGGTCGTCGTCATCATCCCAGAGCAGCGGCTCCGAACAGGTTCGTTCAAGCGCCATACGGGCGTCATCCCGGCTCAGGCCCGTCGCGCGCCTCACCCCCTCAACACCCAGATCAAGAAAACCTTGAAAGCGAAAACCATACTGGCCTCTCAGTCTGTCCAGTACGGCGCGAATCTGTGCGTAATCGGGACCTAACCGGCAGCAGTAATACCCGGTACCGGTGCTTGCAAAAGGGCTGGCAGCCATTAATCCAAGGTCAAGCGGACTATCCGCCGGTACAAAAATAGCCCCCCCATTTTCGGTAATAAACGGGTGGCTGTTGTGAAGCCGTTCACGCCAGCGCAGCACCTCGGCAAACGTCTTGCTGGTGTTTATCAGCAACGGAATCTTGCGCGCAGCCAGCGCATTAACAACGGGCATGGCTTCAGCAACGCCGTAATCGTCGTGATTAATGAGCGTGCCGTCGAGGTCGGTGTATACCAATAAAGACTGCATAAGCGGGCCTTGTGCGCGTTAAATCATCTGAGACATCCATGCAGGTTGACTGGGCGCGGCAAACGATGACAACAACGTTCAGCAGATTGTTGAAAATGCGCCAGACCTTGATCAGCACATACCATACACATACAAGGTATACGCAAAAATCAGGCCGCCAAGCCAAAACGGAGGGAGCAGGGCAACAGATAGGCAGGTGCCAAAAACAGCGACAACCCCAGAGGCAGCCAGGGCGGCCATAGAAGAGACTGATGCAAAGTTTTAGACATTGATAACGATGAGGACAAACCTGCCTTACCGGCAGGCAAAGAGCCCGATTGAGCCAGCAACAGCTCTGGCGCACTTTTTTGGTGCACCAGAAAGACGTAATCGCACCGAATAGTATCGGCGGTTTAATACAGGGTTCCGAGTCGAATCATTCAGCGTCGAAACGAACCATGCTAGGCCATTGAACTCTGGGGGCATGCAGGTGTGGCGCCGGATAAATAGACAGCCGTGCTCACTGAGCACAAAGCCACTCTTTTGCCGCACCAATATCCGCATGGACGGTAAGATCCATGTCGT
Source organism: Motiliproteus sp. (assembly GCA_041587095.1). Classification (GTDB taxonomy): domain Bacteria; phylum Pseudomonadota; class Gammaproteobacteria; order Pseudomonadales; family Balneatricaceae; genus Motiliproteus. Next base: position 2,905 of record JBFGYY010000389.1, read on the forward strand.
AATAAGAAGACGCATTTTTATAATGTTGCAGAAGATTATCCGGTGCGGTGCGGCATACCAGCGCAACCCGCTTACACTGCGGGAAGTCATCTTTAAAATCTTTTAACTGTACATAGACATCGACGGCCCGAACAGAATCAAACCGGACGTCAATGCAGTCGTATAAAAGCCGCTCTATCTTAAAATTCTCGAATAACGGAACGATTTTCCGTCTTGAGGTTTTGATGTCTTCCAAATTCAAATGACTAGACCGCGAAATCTGGAGGTACTTCTTGCTCTTATAACTGGAAGTTAGAGCCTTCATCTCACTCACCTTACATCTTCGATACGCTCATAGAGCAGTAAGCATAGAGTCATATTGTGCAGCGCACAACGACAAGCAAGACAAAAGTCGCGTTAAAAACCGCAATTTGGTACTAAATATGGAGACAAATCCGCACTTCATTGTTTTTCATCAGATAGATATATCGCAATACAGCAACATTTTTTGTCAGGCCGCAGGCAGGTTGATTTCGGCTTTAAGAAGAATTGTGAACGAACAGCGCTTAACTTTTCATCAAACAAAGTCCAGACAAAAACCAAGGAAAAAACATTAGGAAAAAACAATATAGCCCTTTTTTTTCAGCTAGTTACATTGACATCCCTCAGATCTCTACCACTATTAATGACAGTTTCTTTGGCGCTTATTTTGCGCCCGGGTAACGACCCTGCACGCAGAATAATAACGGGGCAATCCCTGAAAGAGGGCAACGGAATGCTTGGAAGACGTTTGGATGATGACTCGACGCC
>JBFGYY010000390.1:0-3688 GCA_041587095.1 Motiliproteus sp.
CGGCCTGCTTTAAGGCTTCAATTACTCTTGTATTAATAGGATATTATTATGTCTACAACTACTGGTACCGTTAAGTGGTTCAACGAATCTAAAGGCTTTGGTTTCATCGAGCAGGAATCCGGCCCGGACGTTTTCGCACACTTCAGCGCTATCTCTGGTTCAGGCTTCAAAACTCTGGTTGAAGGCCAGAAGGTTCAGTTCACTGTTACTCAGGGTCAGAAAGGTCCTCAGGCAGAGAACATCGTAGCTATCTAATTGCTGCTCTGCTTGCACACTCTGTGATGCAGGCTTCTCGCTCCGTTTGGAGCTGAGCATTAAAAAGGGTGAGGCCGCAGCGTCTTGCCCTTTTTTGTTAGTTTGCCATCATGCCATCGACACCGCCGCTATCTACCACCTGCCGGACACCTGTCGATCTCCGTACGAAGCCATACTAACGCTACGGCAAGCACTTACCCTGCATCGTCCGCTGGACAGCATGCTCGCCACCGGTCTGCGCTGCGCAACCTCTTCAAACTGTCATCTTTACTCGGTACAAAACATTGCTTACAACCGCAAACATCACCATGCAATTCGGCGCCAAGCCGCTGTTCGAAAACGTCTCCGCAAAATTCGGCGAAGGTAACCGTTATGGTCTGATTGGCGCGAACGGTTGTGGCAAATCGACATTCATGAAAATTCTTGGCCGTGATCTTGAGCCCACAGCAGGCAATGTGTCCAAGGCACCTAACGAACGCATCGGCAAACTGAAACAGGACCAGTTTGCGTTCGAAGAGTACAGCGTTATCGATACCGTCATTATGGGGCACGAAGAGCTGTGGGCCGTAAAAGTCGAACGCGATGCGATTTATGCCAACCCGGAGATGACAGAGGCTGACGGTATTCGTGCCGGCGAACTGGAAGCGGAATTCGCCGAGATGGACGGCTACACGGCCGAATCACGGGCAGGCGAACTTCTGCTGGGCGTCGGCATTCCTGTTGAACAACATTTTGGCCTGATGAGCAAAGTTGCGCCGGGCTGGAAACTGCGTGTGCTTCTGGCGCAGGTTCTGTTCTCCGATCCCGACATCATGCTGCTGGACGAGCCAACCAACAACCTGGATATCAATACAATCCGCTGGCTGGAAGGCATGCTGAACGCGCGCAACTGCACCATGATCATCATCTCCCACGATCGCCACTTCCTCAACAGTGTCTGCACCCATATGGCCGACCTGGACTACGGCTCACTGCGCCTTTTCCCGGGCTCCTACGATGAATACATGACGGCAGCAACCCAGTCCCGCGAGCAACTGCTGTCCGAGAACGCCAAGAAGAAAGCCCAGATTTCCGAGCTCAAGGCCTTCGTCAGCCGCTTCTCCGCCAACGCGTCAAAGTCCAAGCAGGCAACCTCGCGCGCCAAGCAGATCGATAAGATTCAGCTCGATGAAATTAAACCTTCCAGCCGTCAAAATCCCTATATTCGCTTTGAGCAAAGCAAAAAGCTGCACCGCCAGGCGCTTAATGTCGAAGGGATGAGCAAGGCGTTTGATGAAGAACTGTTTTCCGGACTTAACCTCACGGTCGAAGTCGGCGAACGCATCGCGATTATCGGACCAAACGGTATCGGCAAGTCCACCCTGCTCAAATGTCTGGTTGGTGACCTTGAACCCAACGCCGGCACGATCAAGTGGTCTGAAAATGCCACCATCGGCTACTACGCTCAGGATCACGCCGCCGATTTTGAGGAAGACAAACCGCTGCTGGAGTGGATGAGCCAGTGGGGGCAGGAAGGCGATGACGAGCAAGTGATCCGCGGAACCCTGGGTCGCCTGCTGTTTTCCCAAAAAGAGATCGACAAATCAGTCACCCTGATATCGGGTGGTGAGCAGGGCCGCATGCTGTTTGGAAAAATGATGCTGCAACGCCCCAACATCCTCCTGATGGACGAGCCCACCAACCACCTGGATATGGAGTCGATCGAGTCGCTGAACCTGGCGCTGGAAAACTACCCCGGCACCCTGCTCTTTGTCAGTCACGACCGTGAATTTGTATCCTCGCTGGCAACCCGCATTATCGAGCTGACCCCCACCGGGATCGTCGATTACCACGGCACCTATGAAGACTACCTGCGCAGCCAGGGCGAAGTCTGACTCCCTAACTTCGCCGATGATCTGAGCAAATGATAAAAGCCGTGCACACTAGCGAAAGCGTGCACGGCTTTTTTTTCATGGCCTTAATCCGCCGAGCAGCGGCTACAAACCAGCACTAAACTCCCGCCTCAGGAGACCACCAGCACTTTGCAGCTGTTCGTTCCGCCCTCTGCACTGTAATCATCGCCATGGGTCATCAACACCCGATCGCCGCTGACCAACAACGCCTTTTCCTTAAGTGCTTCAAGCGCCTGCGCAGCAACTGAAGCGATATCACTGGCTTCAGTCACGATACGCTGCGGGTAAACCCCACGGTACAGCGCCGAGCGGCTCAGCGTATTCTCCGAGCGCGACAGGGCAAAGATCGGCAGTCCTGAACTGATGCGCGACAGCAGCAACGGCGTCGTTCCCGATTCGGTCAACGCAATGATCGCCTTCACGCCCTGCATGTGATTGGCCGCATACATCGTCGCCATCGCCACCGCCTCGGTAATATCGGCAAACTGGCTATCCATACGATGGCGCGATACGTTGACACTCGGATGCTTTTCAGCGCCCAGGCAGACTTCGGCCATGGCGCGTACGGTCTCAACCGGATAATCTCCGGCAGCCGTTTCGCCCGACAGCATGACGGCATCGGTGCCATCCAGCACGGCGTTCGCAACATCCATCACTTCCGCCCGTGTCGGCATCGGACTGGAGATCATGGATTCCATCATCTGGGTCGCGGTAATGACCACCCGGTTAAGCTGCCGCGAGCGACGTATCAAACGCTTTTGCACCCCCATCAATTCGGCATCACCGATCTCGACCCCCAGATCGCCACGGGCCACCATCACCGCATCGGAGGCGAGAATGATCTCATCCATGGCTTCAGGGCTAGCCACGGTTTCGGCCCGCTCTACCTTGGCAACCAGTCGGGCATGCAAACCCGCCGCTTTAGCCAGTGCTCTGGCATCAGCCATATCAGCACCATTGCGGGGAAAGGACACCGCCAGATAATCCACGTCCATTTTTGCAGCGGTCAGAATGTCGGCCTTGTCTTTCTCCGTCAACGCCGGTGCGGATAAGCCGCCCCCCAGTTTGTTGATGCCCTTATTGTTCGACAGCGGGCCGGGGACGATCACCCGGGTGTGCACTTCACTGCCCCTTATTGCCGTGACTTCAAGCCGGACCCTGCCATCATCCAACAGCAACACATCGGCGACTTGCAGATCCTGCGGCAACGCCTTGTAATCCAATCCGACCCGGCTCTCATCCCCTTCTCCGGCCGGCAGCGCACCGTCCAGGATGAAATCCGCGTCAACCTTCAGCTGCACCTTACCTGCCTTGAAGGTGGATATGCGGATTTTCGGTCCCTGCAAGTCACCCAGAATCGCGACATGTTTGCCCAAACGACGCGCTATTTCGCGAACTTCTGCCGCACGCCGGATATGATCTTCAGCACTACCATGGGAAAAATTCATCCGCACCATATTGGCTCCGGCCCGGAGAATCTTTTCCAGATTACCGTCACGATCCGTTGCCGGACCCAGCGTGGTAACAATTTTCGTGCGACG
>JBFGYY010000391.1:0-3686 GCA_041587095.1 Motiliproteus sp.
AGACAGGTTAGCCGTTAACGGGTTGCCCCCCCGCAATATCACCTAGCCAAACAACACGTGCTACTTACTTGCTATATCGCCTTAAACCGGCCGGGCTTCAACTTAGTTTTTGATTTTTTACGGAAAATGGAGAGCCGCTGGCCCGTTCGCACATCTTGCCGGATGTCTCCGAGAACGCTTAACCAGCGACTGCGGTTGAGGTTGAGGTTGAAGTTGGCAGATCTCTCAAAGGATATCTTTGGTTAATAGTTATCCGCCGATGGCGAACATATCTCGGTAGGATTTATCCAGCGGAGTTTTATTTTTATAGTCAATAACATCGCCAATTTCGACCACGATCTCCAGCCCCTTGGTCCGCTTGTTAATGGCTTCTTTCAACACGTCATTGGCATTGGTCTTAATATAAACAGGCAGGATGTCCAGACGATTTTTTAACGCGATAATACGCGAACCCTCTTTGAATTCGGTCAGCGCGGTATTCTCTTTATTCCGGGTACCTTCGGGGAATACAAAGACCGAATGCCCTTCCTTAACAGCAGCTTTCACATCCTTGAAAAAACCCGCCATCTCCTTGGCCCCTCTATCCAGCAGGATGGAACCCGCATTACGGGTAAAAAGGCCGAAAAACAACGAGTTGTACAGCTCTTTCTTGGCGATCCAATGCCCTTTGATCTGGGTTTCCTGTAACGCAATTTCAACCAGCAGCGGATCAACAATGCTGCGGTGGTTGGAAACCAGCAGAAACTGCCCTTGCGCAGGAAGTTTCTGCCTGTTGTTCACAATCACCGAAATATTCAGCCGCGCGAGAATTAGCTGTGCATACCGCATTCTCAGAGCCATCTTCTGTTCGGGGCTGGTCGCCCTTTTCAGCAAAAAGCCGAACTTATTCGTTAAATAAGTGCAGTACAGCGCCATGGCGATAAGATTAAAATTCAAGTGATGACCCATCAATTACTTGCTGATATAACAACTGCACCGACTCGCATGCCCGGTTTCGCTCACACCCACTGGCAGTGAGCGGCCGACAATGTTACTCCCTGTCCCTATAAAGAAAAAGACCATTCACTGCCATTCTCTTACCGATTAAAGGACTTGGCGGGGAATCATGCGGACTCAGGGAGGAGCCAACACCGAACCTCAGGCAAACGCGAGGCCTCTAAATGCCAGTAACTTCAACCTGATGCGTCAGCTTTTAGAGGCCACGTCAGATAATAAGGGGGACCTGCCTGCCATCCGCTCAGGAGCGCCAACGCCTCTCCCGCCAAGCCGCTTGCTGCGCCGGATCTTGATAGGTCCAGGCGATAAAGCGGCTTATTTTCTGCCCCTGCGCCATTTTCACGGTCACGGATTGCGCCACCCCGGCGCGTTTCAGATCCCGATACAACTCGGCAAGGTGTTCGTGCTTTGACACCAGCGAACTGAACCACAAACACTGGCTCGCAACAGCAGCGCTCTGTTCGATCATCCGTCCAATAAAGGCCCGCTCGCCACCTTCGCAGCAGAGTTCATGGCGCTGGCCGCCAAAATTCAGCGTCGCAGTGGTCTGGTTATCCGGTCGTGGCAAGGCAGCCCTACCCCGGGAGACACTCAGATTACGCACTTTTTTGCGACTACCGGCCTGCGCCTCCTGTTCAGAGCGATGAAACGGTGGATTGCAGACCACAAAATCGAATTGCTCATCCGGCTTCACCACACCCGCAAAGATGGAACCGGGCTGCGCCTGTAAGCGACAGCGCACCAATTTCTTCAACCCGCTATTGGCGGACAGGATCAGACTGGCAGCCTCCACCGCTACCTTATCGATATCAACGCCCACAAAGCGCCAGCCGTATTCACGACTGCCTATGATGGGGTAAATGCAATTAGCTCCGACCCCGATATCCAGACCCTGCACACCACGACCGCGCGGAACCTCTCCCCCATTGACCCGGGCCAGAAGATCCGCCAGATGATGAATATAATCGGCTCGTCCCGGTATCGGTGGACACAGATACCCCTCCGGCAGATCCCAATGCTCGATAGCGTAGTGATGCTTTAACAGCGCGCCGTTTAACTGCTTAACGGCGCGCGGGTCGCTAAAGTCGACTGTCTGACGACCTTGCCGGCTTAACAGGACAAAAGGTGCCAGCTCGGGCGACGCCTTAGTCAGCACGTCAAAATCATAGGGCTGTCGATGCTGATTGCGCGGGTGCAGGGCACTTTTTAGACCTGCTTGGCGATTTAGATCTGCTTGGCTGGCTTGCTTAGACGTCATGGGTTTCCGGGATCGCAAAAAGATGCCATTGTACCCGCTGCCCACAACCATTGCAGTGCCAAAGAAACAGCGCCGAAGAAACAGTGCCGAAGATACAGAGACAAAAATACAGTGGCGAATATCCGGTACCGAAATCACGCTTCAATCCATTTGCCGCCAAAACACACTCGTCAGCCCCGGGCACGAATCGCGGCGTTCGACAGCTCATATGCACTGCCGTATAAATTCCGGCTCAATTCGGCGCCATAACTTGCTACACTCCCCTCCCCGAGTTTTCCCGAATAGCCCTGCGTTGAGACGGCCTGTCGATGTTTGAATTGCGCCCCTACCAGAAAGATTCAGTACGCGCCGTGCTCGAACATTTCCGGCGTAGCAGTGACCCTGCCGTTGTAGTGCTACCCACCGGCGCCGGCAAGAGTCTGGTCATCGCCCAACTGGCCAAACTGGCGCGCGGGCGAGTCCTGGTGCTGGCGCACGTCAAAGAACTGGTCGAACAGAATCACGCTAAATATGAAGCCTACGGTAATCCGGCCAGTATCTTCGCCGCGGGCCTGAAGCGCAAAGAAGCCGATCAACAGGTAGTATTTGGCAGTGTTCAGTCAGTAACGCGCAACCTAAAAAGCTTTAACCAGGGCTTCACTTTGCTGGTGATCGACGAGTGTCATCGCCTGTCACTGGAGGAAGACTCGCAGTACCAGCGCGTTATCCGGCACATCCGTCAACACAACCCTGAGCTGAAGATACTCGGCCTGACCGCAACCCCCTACCGACTCGGGCTCGGCTGGATCTATCGCTACCACCATTACGGCATTGTTCGAGGCGATGAGCACTGCTTCTTCACCGATTGCATCTTCGAGCTGCCACTTCGCCTGATGGTCAAGCAGGGCTATCTGACGCCGCCCTTGCAAATCGATGCCGCTATCGCGCAGTACGATTTTAGCGCCTGCACCCCAGGGTCAGGAGGACTCTATCGGGAAGCCGAGCTGAATCGAGTTATCAGCAGCGCCAGGCGGGTAACGGCTACAGTCATCACCCAAGTGATCGAGCACGCCCGGCAACGCAAGGGAGTCATGATTTTTGCCGCCACCGTCGACCACGCCCGCGAGATACTCGGCTATCTGCCCGAGGGGGAAGCGGCCATGATTCTTGGCGAGACCCGGAACCAGGAGCGCGACCAGCTCATACACGCCTTCAAACAACAGCAGCTGAAATATCTGGTCAATGTGTCTGTTTTAACCACCGGTTTTGACGCCCCCCATGTCGACCTGATTGCTATTTTGCGCCCCACCGAATCGGTCAGCCTTTATCAGCAGATCGTCGGGCGAGGCATGCGGCTGAGCCCGGACAAGCAGGACTGTCTGGTACTCGAATTTGCCGGCAACCATTACGATCTGTTTGCACCGGAAATCGGCGCCAGCAGACCCTGCACCGA
>JBFGYY010000392.1:0-3681 GCA_041587095.1 Motiliproteus sp.
CTATACTGAACTTTCTGCGCTTGTGAAACTTTAACCTGAGCGCGAGTTTCGGACTTAAAACACAGCTAAATATGCCCTGAATGTACGGTTAAAAAAAGTGCGAAATAGGGGCGTGAAAGGGCTACCACTCTTGGAATAAATATGAGAGATTAGCGCCCTTTCTGTCAGGGGTCTGTCGTGGTGACGGGCCGGTGTGTGACTCTTACGGTTATCCGGCCTGCCGGGTGTTTTTTTCTGGAAAATAACCGTTGCTTTCAACTTGGAGGCCTCCCGCCTTGAATAAAAAATTAACCCAGTCCTGGTCCCCGGAATCCTCTGCAGAACTGTACGGTGTCCGTGACTGGGGTGCCGGTTATTTCGATCTGTCCGATAAGGGCGAAATGACTGTCAAAGTCGATTTTCCCAGCGGGCCGGTCGAGCTGTCACTGATGGATATCGTCTCCGGAATTCGTCAGCGGGGGTTGCCGCTGCCGACGATCCTGCGTATCGAAAACTTATTACATTCGCAGGTGACGCGGCTGAATGAAGCCTTCGCCAAGGCGATCAAGGATGCGGGTTACCAGGCGGCCTATCGTGGTGTGTTCCCGATCAAGGTTAACCAGCAGAGTCAGGTTATCGAAGAGGTCGCGAATTTCGGACAAAAATATAACCATGGTCTGGAGGCGGGCAGCAAGGCCGAGCTGATTGTCGCCCTGAGCAACCTCAAGCCCAATGGTAGTTTGATCGTTTGTAACGGATACAAAGACGAAGAGTTTATCGACCTGGGGCTTCGGGCCGAGAAGCTGGGGTTCCGCTGTGTGTTTGTTATTGAAACCCCGGAAGAGTTACCCATACTTTTGGCACGTGCCGAGGCGCTGAATATTCGTCCTCAGATCGGCGTGCGGGTGAAGCTGGCCTCCAAGGTCGGCGGGCACTGGAACGAAACCAGCGGCGACCGCAGTATCTTCGGCCTGACGACCAACCAGTTGATGGGCGTTGTCGACAGCCTGAAAGAGCACAATATGCTCGACTGTCTGCAACTGCTGCATTACCACCTGGGCTCACAGATCCCCAATATCCGTGATATACGTACCGGGGTATTGGAAGCCTGTCGCTACTACACCGAGCTGGTCCGGGAAGGGGCTGCGATGGGCTACCTTGATCTTGGCGGTGGTCTGGCCGTGGATTATATCGGCAGCAACATTAACTACGTGCATTCCAAGAACTACTCGCTGAACGAATACTGCAGCGACATTGTTGAAGTGGTCATGAGTACCCTGGACCCGCAGGGCATTGCGCATCCGAACATTGTCACCGAATCCGGACGTGCCACCGTGGCTTACTCGTCGGTGTTGTTGTTCAACATTCTGGCCGTGACCCACTTCGAGGCGGCGCCGCTGCCCGAAACCATCGGTGAAGATGAGCCCGACCTGATTCACAGCCTTTTCGATGTGTTAAATAACCTCAAGCGGATGAATCTGCAGGAGTGTTATAACGACGCCATCTATTACCGCGATGAGATTCGAGAGCTGTTTAAGCGCGGACAGATCAATTTGCGTTCGCGTTCGCTGGCAGAAAATATCTTCCTGGAAGTGTTGCAGCGAATCGCCTCCAAGCTCGATAGCCTGAAGCGGGTTCCGCCTGAGCTGGAGGGGCTGAAGGACTACTTGGCCGATATCTACTACGGTAACTTCAGCTTGTTCCAGTCGCTGCCCGATATCTGGGCTATTGATCAGGTGTTCCCGATCGTACCCATTCACCGTCACAACGAGCGCCCGACCCGCGAGGCGATCATTGCTGATATCACCTGTGACTGTGATGGCAAGATCGACCGCTTTGTTGGTACCAGTGATGTGCGCACCACGCTGCCTCTGCATCCGTTAAAGGATGATGAGGACTATATTCTCGGCGTGTTCCTGGTGGGGGCTTATCAGGAAACACTCGGTGACCTGCATAATCTGCTGGGCGACACGGCCGTGGCCTGTGTGCACATCAACGAAGATGGCAGCTTCGATGTGGTCAAGGAGCTGGATGGTGACAGTATTGCCGATGTGCTGAGCTACGTGGAATACCAGCCGTCGGAGTTGCTGGAGCGTTTTCGCGCAACGGCCGAAGGTGCTGTACGCGCAGGCCTGATCAGCGCCGGCGAACGCCGGGAAATTTTGCAGGCCTTTAATGAAAGCCTGCGTGGTTATACGTACTACGAACATAACTGATACGATCCGACCGCCTGCGCCCTTAGCGTGGGCGCCGGCTAATATATTTGTCGCCCGGGCTAAGGGCGCAGATCTGAACGGAGAAATGTTGATGTCTAAAGTCCTGATTATTGGTGCCGGTGGCGTTGGTGGTGTTGTGGTACACAAGTGTGCCCAGTTGGCGGAAGTGTTTTCCGAGATCGTGCTGGCCAGTCGCACCGAATCGAAGTGCAAAGCGATCGCTGCACAGCTGAAGCGGCCGATCGAGACCGCGCAGGTGGATGCCGATAACGTGCCGGAACTGGTGGCGCTGATCAACAAGGTGAAGCCTGACCTGGTGGTAAACGTTGCTTTGCCATACCAGGATCTGACCATCATGGATGCCTGTCTGGAGGCCGGCGTACATTACATGGATACTGCCAACTACGAGCCGCTGGATACCGCCAAGTTCGAGTACAGCTGGCAATGGGCGTACCAGGAGAAATTTGAGAAAGCCGGTCTGATGGCGCTGCTGGGCTCCGGATTTGATCCCGGTGCCACCAACGTGTTTACCGCTTACCTGGCCAAGCATTACTTCGATGAGATCCACACGCTGGATATCGTTGATGTGAATGGCGGCGATCACGGCTACCCCTTTGCGACCAACTTCAACCCGGAGATCAACATCCGTGAAGTGACCGCCGAGTGCCGCCATTTCGAAAACGGTGAGTTCCACACCACACCGGCGATGTCCCTGAAAGAGACCTTCACCTGTCCGGAAGAGGTGGGTACTTATAATATCTACCGCATGTACCACGAAGAGCTGGAGTCGTTGACCAAGCACTTCCCGACCCTGAAGCGGGCACAGTTCTGGATGAGCTTCGGCGACAGCTACCTCAAGCACCTCGAAGTGCTGGGTAACGTCGGCATGACCGGCATCGAGCCGATCGAGTTTAACGGCCAGCAGATCGTGCCGATCCAGTTCCTGAAGGCGTTGTTACCCGATCCCGCCAGCCTGGGGCCACGCACCAAGGGCCGCACCTGCATCGGCTGCATCGTTCGCGGTATCAAGGACGGCAAAGAGAAAACCGTCTACATCTACAACACCTGCGACCATGAAGCGTGCTACGCCGAAGTCCAGTCACAGGCGATCTCCTACACCACCGGTGTACCGGCCATGATCGGTGCCAAGATGATGCTGGAAGGCAAGTGGATGAAGCCCGGTGTGTGGAATATGGAACAGATGGATCCCGATCCGTTTATGGCCGATCTGAACGCCCACGGCCTGCCCTGGGTTGTGGTTGAAGACGTCGACTACGATCTGGCGCATTGATCGAAAAACTAGGTGCTAGGTGCTAGGTGCTAGGTGCTAGGACGGCGCTTTGCGCCTGCTAGGGGCGAAACTGCAAAAACAGCGACTAGCTGCAGGCTGCAGGCGGCAAGCAACAACTAGGAACTGAATCCCAGGCTCTGGCCTGCGATGTTTTTGCAGTTTAGAGCCTCGCAGAGGCGTCCTAGCTCCTAGCAG
>JBFGYY010000393.1:0-3671 GCA_041587095.1 Motiliproteus sp.
CCACCAGCACGGTCTGGATCGCGTCCAGCAACGAGGATTTACCCGACCCGTTGGGACCCACGATAGCGACATTGCCCCGGATCGGAATTTCTACCGCACCCAGCACATACCAGTTAACCAGGACGATTTTACTTAACACTTTCATTACGCGGTCTCTCCGGCTTTCTGTGCAGCTTCGTCAGTGGCATTATCACTTGCATCAGCTTGCTCAGAGCCTTGCGGTGTTGACTCTTTCGCCTGGCCTTCCTGATCCTGCTCGGCCAGTTCGGCTTCGGTCTGGGTGTTATTTTCCTGCTCTTCGCCCGACAACCCCAGGCTCTCGAGCTGACGCAACCAGTCTTCCACCACCACCTGACGGATCGCCGGGTTGATCATCAACGGAATGTTCTTGGGATCGGTCTCGTGGGGCTTGCCGCGTTCGATAATGCCATGGCGGCCAAACAGCGAGAGAATTTCCTTGTAACGGGTCTCGTTGGGTATCTCTTTGGCGGTCAGGTTTTCATACAAACGCAACAGGTCATTGGATTGGATATAGGCCTTGCCGCCCTCGACGTCGAAGTTCTCCAGGCGCTCTTCATACTGCTGACGCAGGCAGAGCAGAAATAGGGATTCGTCCAGACGCAGACGCAGGTAACGCTCCTCCGCCTTGGGGGTCACGCCGATAAAGGATTCATCGGGCTGGTAGGTTAAGGTCCAGCCGATCGCCGCAAACAGATTGGTAAAATAATCGATATGGGTCGATATCAAAAAGTAATAGGGGCGCTGCGACGGCTTGTCCGCATACAAGAACTGACTGACCAATAATTTATTGGCTGCCTCGCTCATCTGCTCAGCATCCACCTGCTCGAAGCGGCTAACAATTTTCTTAAGATCACCTAGCATGATGGTTTCCCTGACTCTGTTCGGTTACTGCTGTTTTTCCAGCGGCGGCACCCGCCTGACGCGCGATGCTGAATTCACGACACATCACCATATCCTGTACATTGATATAGTTATCGCCAAATTGAAGCTGGTACTTACCGACCAGTCCTTTACCTTTATTGCCCAGCGACTGCATATGACGCACATAACTGAAGCAGATGTAATCTTCGATGGTCTCGATCACAAACTGATCGGCCCGGACCGAATCGACGCCCTGAAGGTGGCGCTCAATGTAGGCTTCGATCTTAGGCCCTGTAACCTGACGCCGCTCTTTGAACTCTTTGAAACGCTGGCGCAACGCCAGCACTTCGGGGTCGATCACCCGCTGCTGGATGATGGTCAATGACGGTGGCAAACGCTTACGCGGCGCGCTGCGCACACTGCGCGGCGACAGGAAGGCATAGCCCTCCAATGTATCGAGGGGCGGGATATCCGACTCGCGTTTATCGGCCAGCGACGTGATGATCCGCGATATACGCGCACTGCTGCCCGGCGTGGTTTTATCCATATAGCGCACGGTATCGGACACCCGCTTCTCGAGACGGAAGCGGAAATCATCGATCGCGGCCAGGCGCTGATCCACCGATTCAAAAATGCGGATGATGCGCGTTATCTGGGCATGAACCTTATGCTCGGCATCGACGGCACTCAGTTCCAGCACTTCCTGATAGTGGCTGATCAGCAGCCCTAGACGCGCGTCATCAAACTGCAGCTCACGCAGCATGGCCAGCAACTGACGCCGAAAGCGAAACGGGTTGTTGTGGGTCTTCAGCGTTTTATAGTCCGAGACCAATATCGCCTCAACGAACTGCTCGAAGAATCCTTTAACGATGGCTTGCGGATTATTGGTTGCGGCGAAGTTTTGCTTCAATTCCCGCAGACCCAGCAGCATATCGGTCAGATGCGCACTGAACTCGGCGGCGGTACGCGCCGCTTCCTGTAAAGTCAGGCCCCGGCCCTTCGGATCCTGCATCGCCGCCTCGACCGAGCTGAGCACGTTGAGCACCGCGCCGCCGTAACTCTTCTTTTGCAACGAGGCGATCTGTACCAGCGTACGCAACAAATAACTGATGGAGCGACACAACAGCACATAGGTGCGATAAAGCTGCTGCTCCTCATCCAGCCAGCCACTCTTGACCAGACGACGATAGATGCGGTTGGTAAATTCTGCACTGGAGCGCGGCAAGTCCGGCTCACCCTCTTCGCCCTCTCCCGCTTCGGGTGTCCAGCTGCGAACGCCGTACCGCACCACCGCTTCTTCGATCGTCGAGCGCACCAGGTCCTTGGGGATAAAGGGATCGATCAGATCCTCGTCGAAAAACAGATCCGCCAACTCCAGCAGCACCGACTGATACACCCCGCGATTGGGGCTGGCGAGCGGCTGAAACAGCTCATCTGGCAGCTTGTTGAAAAGCATTATGGTTCCTAATCGGATGTATCTAATTGGAGATGTGCAGCCATCGCAGAATAAGCACCGGACACAAACCTGCAAACGAGGCTGACACCGGACTCAGGCTATCCGCAAAAGGTCGAATTCTACCTCAGAAAGACGGGTTAGGTCACGGCCAAGCACGGAGCAATTTCCCGCCCGGGAAGCAACTGGCCGAAGCTTATTCCGGCGCGAGCCGGAAGTCACTCAAGCGGCAGGACAGATCGATGCCGGTCTGCAGCGCCACCAGGCGCCGCGCCAGAAACGCCTGCTCCCGGTCGTTCTCCAGCGCCGTGCGCTGACGGGGCGTCATTGCATCCAGATTGGCATAGATCGCCTCCAGGTCCGCAAAGCGCGCCAGTAACGCCGCAGCTGTTTTGGCGCCGATCCCCTTCACACCGCGTACATGGTTTGTGGTATCACCACACAGGGCCAGATAATCACACAGCTGGGCGGGGGCCACGCGGAAACGGTTGCGGATAAAGGCCTCGTCCACTTCCAGCTTGGCGAAATGATCCCACAGAAACAGCCGGTCACCACCACCGGACAGCAGCTGCGCAAAGCCCTTATCGGTAGAGACCAGAGTGACCCGGCCACCCGCGGCAAGCGTCTTGGCTGCCAGCGTGGTCAGCACATCATCGGCTTCAAGCTCGGGATAGGTGACACTGCTCAGGCCTTTAAAGCGAAACAGCTGCTCAAAGCGAGGCAGCCCCGCTTTCAGAGAATCGGGCATGGGCTTGCGCCCGGCCTTATACGCCGGGTATTCGTGATGACGCCAACTGAGGCCACCGCCGTCAAACGCGCAAACCCCGTGACTGGGTTGAAAGCGGCTCACTAAACGCCCCACCGCATGCCCGGAAGAGTTCAGCGCGGCTTCCAGGGCCTCTTCTCCTTCACCCGGTACCGCTGCATAAATGCGCCGAATCAGGTTCATGGCGTCGATCAGCAACAGATGCGGCTTGTTCGCGTTTACCTTATTAGAGCTCACATTATTGGAATTTATCTCGTTAACACTCAACTGGCCACTCCCCGATTACAGCCTGCATCAGCGGTGCAGGTTTGCGCCCCCTCATCACCAACCTTAAGCTCACACACGCCTCCAGCATACCCCTCTGTTCGGCGCGGATTATACCTGAGTTAGAGCGATATCTGAGTAACAACGATATCTGAGTAAAAACAACCCGAGCCGAAACAATCATTACAGCCTGCGAACCGCAGCCGGTTACCATAACCCGCCCAACGCCTGATCAAGTTCGATCATCGCGATTAAAGTCAAAACCCCAAAAGCCTTGACCCTTTCTCAAAAGGTTTATAGAATTCG
>JBFGYY010000394.1:0-3670 GCA_041587095.1 Motiliproteus sp.
CTCCGCACGACACTGGCCCCCGAAGCGCTGCTGGACCGCCTGCAGCAGATCGAACAGGACCAGCGCCGTGTTCGATTGGAGCACTGGGGACCCCGCACGCTGGATCTCGACCTGCTGCTCTACGCGGATCAGGTGATCGACACACCACGCCTGCAGGTCCCGCACCCCTGGATGCATAGCCGTAGCTTCGTCCTCTACCCGCTCGCGGAGCTGACACCCACGCTCCAATTTCCCGATGGAACCACGCTGATCCAGCTGCTCAAAAACTGCCCGCTGGGCACACTGGAACAGCTAGGGGTATAATCGCCCATTTCCGCACAATCTTATGCGGTTCCCAATAACCGGACAGCACAGATGCCTATGAAAACCACAACGCTTCATACCCTCGCGGCACTCAAGCAAGAGGGCAAGAAATTTGGCTGCCTGACCGCCTACGACGCCTGCTTTTCGCAGCTCGTCAGCGAGGCAGGCGTGGAAGTGATCCTGGTCGGCGACTCCCTGGGCATGGTACTGCAGGGTAATGACAGCACCTTGCCTGTCACCGTTGAAGAGATGGCCTATCACACAGCCTGCGTGGCACGTGGCAACCGCGGTTCACTGATCATGGCCGATCTGCCTTTCATGAGTTACGCCACTCCCGAGCAGGCGATGCAATCTTCAGCCGAACTGATGCAGGCCGGCGCACACCTCGTGAAACTGGAAGGCGCCGCGTGGCTGGCCGATACTATCACGTTGCTGGCACAGCGCGGCATCCCGGTCTGCGCGCATCTGGGCCTGACACCCCAGGCCGTCAACATGCTGGGCGGGTACAAAGTTCAAGGGCGAGACGAAGCCGCCGCTGAACAGCTACTGGCAGACGCCAAAGCACTGGAAGCGGCAGGCGCGGGCTTGCTACTGCTTGAATGCGTCCCCTCACCACTGGCCAAAGCGGTTACCGACGCGGTAAATATCCCGGTGATCGGTATCGGCGCAGGCGTGGATACCGACGGCCAGGTACTGGTACTGCACGACATGCTCGGCCTGACATCGGGGCGTATGCCGCGCTTTGTTAAAAACTTCATGGCCGAATGCAACTCCCCGCAAGAGGCACTGAAAGCCTATATTGACGCTGTGCACAACAAGACATTCCCCGCCGACGAACACGGATTCGCCTGATGCAAACCGTTCACACCATCGCCGAACTGCGCCAGGTCATCCGGACGCATAAACGCCAGGGACAACGCATCGGCTTTGTCCCGACCATGGGCAACCTGCACCGCGGGCATATCTGTCTGGCTGAAACCGCTAAACAACACAGCGATTTCGTGGTGGCGAGTATTTTTGTTAACCCCCTGCAGTTCGGTGCTAATGAAGATCTCGACAGCTACCCGCGCACGCTGAAAGAAGACCAGGCGCAATTGGCCGCAGCGGGCTGCGACTTACTGTTCGCGCCTAATGCTCAGGAGATGTACCCCGATGGGACGGGCATTCAAACCCAGGTAGAAGTCCCCGGTTTCTCGGACCTTCACTGTGGCGCGAGCCGCCCCGGCCACTTTCGCGGCGTTGCCACCGTGGTCACCAAGCTATTCGGTATCGTGCAGCCCGACAGCGCCTACTTCGGCGAGAAGGACTACCAGCAACTGGCTGTGATACGCCAGTTAACCCGCGATCTGTCGTTGCCGGTCGAGATCATCGGCGTGCCGACCATTCGTGACGCACAGGGCCTGGCCCTGAGCTCGCGCAACGGCTACCTGAGCACGCAGGAACTCAGGATCGCACCCACCCTGCAAGCCGAACTGCAGAAACTCGCCGCGCTTATCCGGGCGGGAGAACAGGACTACCCGGCTCTGGAAGCCGCGGCCAATACAAACCTCGCGGCAGCCGGTTTCAAGCCCGACTTCATCAAAGTCTGCCGGCAGCACGACCTGCTTGCCGCCCAACCGGATGATCAACAGCTGGTCATCCTCGCTGCAGCCTATCTCGGCCGTGCGCGCCTGATCGATAATCTGGCCTTCAGCCGTTAATTATCCCCAAGCCAAGGTGCTTCTGCCTCAGCCAGGGTGCTAAAACACCAGCCCTTGGCTTTCTTTACACCTGCCCAATTCAAACATCTTGTGACGTCTATTCGACGAATGCATTACGCAATTGCAGTATGGCGCGTATTTCACTATTCTTGACCTTCTTACCCCGTCATTTAAGGATGATAAGCACTATGCGTGATGCAGTAATTGTAGCCGCCGGACGTACCGCGATCGGCGCATTTAACGGATCTCTGGCCGGCCTGACCGCCGCGGAACTCGGTGCCATTGTAATTAAGGGCCTGCTGGAAAAGAGCGGTATCGCTCCCGAGCAGATCGACGAAGTAATCCTGGGACAGGTTCTGACTGCCGGCTGTGGCCAAAACCCTGCCCGCCAGGCGGCGGTGAATGCCGGCCTGCCTCACTCAACTCCCGCTCTGACCATCAACAAGGTCTGTGGTTCCGGTCTGAAAACCGTACAGATGGCTGTACAGGCCATTCGTCTGGGCGATGCCGACATGATCATCGCCGGCGGCCAGGAAAGCATGAGCCAATCTGGTCACTATCTGCCTAAGTCACGCAATGGCATGAAAATGGGCAACTGGAACATGGTCGACACCATGATCAACGACGGCTTGTGGGATGCATTCAACAACTACCACATGGGCATCACCACCGAGAATATCGTCGAAAAATACGGTTTCTCCCGTGACGCACAGGATGAATTCGCCGCGGCCTCGCAGAACAAAGCCACCGCTGCGCAGGAAGCAGGTCGTTTCAACGACGAGATTATCCCCGTTGTTATTCCACAGCGTAAGGGTGACCCGGTCGTCTTTGAACGTGACGAGCAGCCACGTGCCGGCGTAACCGCCGCCGCGTTGGGCAAACTGCGTCCCGCCTTCAAAAAAGACGGATCCGTAACCGCGGGTAATTCTTCGACCATCAACGACGGCGCAGCAGCAGTTATCGTCTGCAGCGCTGAAAAAGCCAAAGAGCTTGGCCTGACCCCACTGGCAACCGTCAAGGCGTACGCCAGTGCCGGTGTTGACCCTGCCATCATGGGCACCGGTCCGATCTGCGCTACCCAGAACGCCCTGAAGAAGGCCGGCTGGAATGTTGGCGACCTGGATCTGGTCGAAGCCAACGAAGCTTTCGCTGCCCAAGCCATGTCGGTCAACAAAGATCTGGCCTGGGATACCGATAAGGTTAACGTCAACGGCGGTGCTATCGCGCTGGGTCACCCCATCGGTGCATCCGGCTGTCGTATCCTGGTTTCACTGCTGCACGAAATGGGCCGTCGCGACGCCAAGAAAGGTCTGGCGACCTTGTGTATCGGTGGCGGCATGGGCACAGCCCTGGCTGTCGAGCGCTAATATTCCTGCGCTGCCCGCTACGGCGGGCCCTGTACGGTAAAAAAGGAGCCTTCGGGCCACTGCTGTCCCATAGTTTGGGATAAATAACGAAGCCTGGATCCAAGTGGGTAAAATGAGAGTGCGACCAATCACTCTAACCACAAGGATTCAGGCTTTGTCTCATCATAACACTGCGTTTCATCAACTGCTGCAGCCTCTATCGAGACATGAATTTGAGGCACTCGCCAAACAGCACCACTCAGGTCAAAAGCTTCGCTCCGCATCCCGCTGGGATCAGTTTATTGGCTTAGCGATGTCACA
>JBFGYY010000395.1:0-3652 GCA_041587095.1 Motiliproteus sp.
GAGCCGATCCTGCCCTCTACGCTGCTGGGGCTGGGTTTTATACTGGCGGGTCTGGCGCTGCAGCGTTTAGCTCGTCGCGCCTGATCAGCGCTCGCGAAAGCTTGCTCAAAAGCGATAACGCATAGCGTTATCTGCCCTGAGCGACGACCCGTTTGATCGTATCAGGTGCTATTACGCCTGCTTGAAGCAAGCCGTGCGCGGCGCGGCATGTTCTTGAGCGCACCGACACTAAAAACAGCGAGGCCGAGCCATATCATACTGAAACTGATCAGTTGATCTTGCGAAAAGGGCTCCTGAAATAGCCAGACAGCGGTCAGAAATTGCAATGTCGGGTTTATGTACATCATAAAGCCAACGGCAATCAGGCTCAGGCGTTTGGTTGCCGCCGCGAAGGCCAGTAGAGGTAAGGCGGTGACGACCCCCGATAATATAAGCAGCAGGCTTATGTCAGTGCCCCGGGTCAGAAACTGGCTGCTTCCCTGCTGCCCCAGCCAGACCCAGTAGAGGGCGGCGACCGGTACGAGGATCAGCGTTTCTACAAACAGCCCGGACAGGGTGTCAATGGGGGCTTGCTTGCGTACTAACCCGTAGATACCAAAGGTGGTGGCAAGCGCCAGGGATATCCAGGGCAGTTCACCCAGGCTGATAATTTGCCAGCCAATTGCGGCGGCTGCCAGGGCGATAGCGATGGCACGGTACCGATCGAGTTTTTCACCCAGAAATACCAAGGCCAGCGCAACGCTCACCAACGGAGTCAGAAAGTAACCCAGACTGGAAGAGAGAACTTGCTGCTGCGATACGGCGTAGATGAAAATGAGCCAGTTAGTTGATATCAGAAGCGAACTTAGCAACATCGCACGCAAGATCGACCGGTTTCCTAGGGCCTGTCGTACCGGTCGCCAGGCTTTACGCAGGGTCAGTAACAGGGCGACAAACAGGCAGGACCAGATAACGCGGTGCATAAGCACCTGAGGCGGATCAATGTCGCGCATCAGGCTGAAGAACAAGGGGAAGAATCCCCAGATACCGTAGGCAATCAGGCCATAGAACAGCCCTTGGGTTGAATCGCGCAACATCTTTGCCGCCCTGCAAAAGGGCAAGGTTACACTGATAAAAGCCGGCGCGTACAATAATTTAACCAATGGGATAAATAAATCATCAGGCCGGCTTCTCAGCGCCAACAACCTGGCCGGGCTTGGATGATAGTTGCCCCGGCGTGGACTGGTTTTGATCGGCTGGTGCAGAAAACGCAGTGGCGATTGTTTGCATTGGTCACGACGACTGCGGTTAATCTTCGCCTGATCAATCTGGGCATTGTTTTCATCCTCATGGCACAATGGCGTTCCCATCATTGATGACAGGTACCTGCTTGTGCTGAAGATAGTTTTGCTCATACTGGCCGTCGTGGCTGTTTATTTTGTCTTTACCCGTTTTGCCGGTAATCCGAAAGCCGCGGCTGAAAACGTTCAGGCCGGCGAGGTCTTTTTACTGGATAACGGCCAGCAAGAGGGGGTTGTCACCACGGAAACAGGGCTGCAGTACAAGGTGTTGCAAGCCGGTACCGGTTCGGTGCACCCCGGCCCTACTGATAAGGTAAAAGTGCATTATCATGGCACACTGGCTGACGGCAGCGTGTTCGATAGTTCGGTGCAGCGGGGCGAGCCGATCAGTTTCGGCTTGAACCAGGTCATTCCCGGCTGGACCGAAGGATTACAGACGATGGTGGTTGGAGAGAAAACGCGTTTGTTTATCCCCAGCAATCTGGCTTACGGGGATCGGGCAACCGGCTCTATCCCCCCCGGTTCGATGCTGATCTTTGACGTGGAACTGCTGGGTATTAACGAATAATACAGGCTACAGACACGAAAAAGCCGCGGATTGAATGCCGCGGCTTTTTTATGCCATGCGCTTTTTGCTGGCAGATTAGCGGTTCAGGTTACGTTCGATCGCGTCGAGGAAACCATACATATCCACAACCGTCTCGTTCGCTGCATCGTTGGTTTTGCCTTTAAGGTCGCCGGTAATGAAGGCCTGGGCGACCGTATCGATCAACGCATCTTTCAGCTTCTGCGAGTAGCAGATCAGCGGCGCATTCTCTTCACGTTTGCCCAGTGTTTCCAGCGCGTTGGCAACGGCATACAGCAGCGCTGAAGAGTTGAAGTTTGCCTCTTTGCCATCGGTGGCCAGATAGCGTAAATACAAGTCATGGGCGGTACCGTGAGGTGCCTCAAACAACATGGTGCCATCTTTACTCTCGATGATTGAGCTGGCCGTGGCCAGACTGCCGCCCAGTGCCGCTGAAATATCGGAGTAGATATCACCGTCGAGGTTAAGTGCCGGGTAGAGGGCACTGCGCGGCGGATCGGCGATCATCTTCTTCAGCTGGCTGGATGGGCGCATAATCATAAACGAGGGCGGTGCCGTGTTGTTGCGCGCCAGTTCCTTACGCGCTTCGACAATCACTTTGCTGAATACATCGTCGTAGTCCATGTATTCGCGCTTCAGACCAAAATAGACCTCTTTGTCGTTCAGCGATGCGTCCTGGAACACCTGCATGACCCAATCCTTGATCGCTTCACAATCGTTGGACATCAACAGGATCGGGTCGCCGCATTTGACGTCGCGGGCGTGCTTCTCTTCACCATCGACGAGAACTTTAACGATGCCGTCCTCGGGGACGGGCATGTTGAAGCTGCCGTACTGATCGCCACCGCCGGCACTCATGCGGGAGATGGATGTATGCGAATCACGGTTGGGGATGCCGTATTTTTTCAGGGTCTTAACCAGTTTGTAGAGTTTACGACCCGTGGTGTTGTCCGGTACTCCCCACAGTGCTTTTTCGGGTGGATTGGCGATAATCCGCGCGGCCTGCGCGTCGATCAGCTCATAGTGATAGGCAATCCCGGCGGCTTTGAATTGCTGCTGGTATTGCTCATAGTAAATCTCTTCGATCGCGGTGCGCATAACGCCGTCATAGCCGGCGATGACGGTATCTTTCAGGCCCAGATAGGCATCACGTTTCTCACGCAGCGCGCGCTGAAAGAAGTTGTGTGCCCAGGCTCTGACATCTTCCAGATCGTTGGTTGCCAGCAGCCATGGATCACCTTTTTTGATCTTACGGCGGTGCAGTTCAACGGGATCACCGCTCTTACCGACGAACATCAGCTTCACAATCCCGGTAGCTTTGGACAACTCGTTATAGCTGTGCTTATTGCCGCCACGTTCCATGGTATCGACATCGATATCTCGACCGATCCATTGGGGAGGGTTCTTCTGCAGGTTGCGAAACTGGATATCTTCCCGGGTGATATTGCCGCCGATGCCTTTACGAATGGCACCGTTGGGCGATTTGGTCGCCAGTTTGTCCAGGGTTTGTTCGTTAATCTGCGGGTGTTTGGCCAGCAGATCGTCCAGCTGCGAGCGATTGACCGTCATACCAGCATTCTTGATGCCCACGCCATGGGTTTTTAGTGCGTCGATGGCGTCGCGAACCGATTGGCCGTTGGTGACAAGGCGATTTTCGGCGGTGAGATCGACCTCAACCAGATTGATATTGAGTCGCTTGGTGACAAACTGATCCAGAATCCGTTCAAACGCGACCTGAGCCATCTCATCGCCGTGCAGGATAACCAGCGGCTGTTTTACATTGATC
>JBFGYY010000396.1:0-3650 GCA_041587095.1 Motiliproteus sp.
CCCCGACGATCAGCAGCGCAATAACCACGACGCTGCGGGTCTGCAGTTGACGCTGTTTATCCAAGCGCCCCCGGCAGCGGGGACAAAATGCCACCCAGGCAGAAAAGCGTTTCCAGGGTAAGCCGACACGTTTTTTACGCATGCTCGGCCGGACAATTTTGTAGCAACGGTAACAGCGCTGATAATTACCCGCCCTGGCTTGCTCTGCGAAAGCCGACTGAGAAGGTGATAGCGGGCGGGCACCGACGGCCCGATTTGCAGCCGCGGCCCGCTGACGAGCCGGAGGGTGAAAATCGAGATATTGCGGATCACTCTCGAGCACCACAAACCGGGCCCTGTTAGCCCCCCGCTCGATCTGCGGAGTAAACGCCACCGCATCACCTTCCGCCGGCAAGCAGGTTCCAACGATGTCGGTTATCTGAAAGTAGTGATCCTGGTTATCGGCATGGATAAATCCGCCACCGGAGTTGGCGGTATAGACCCGAATAACGCCCTGAAGTCTTGCACTTGCAGAACCGGGTCGTTTTTGCTCGACCGGCTGACACTGTGCGCTGTTCATTATCGACTCCCTTTTCAACGGCCAGGCGCCATCGAAACGATAAGTAACTAGAGAATTTTTTACAAAATGCTTAATGACAACCCGTCATTATTGATTTCTTGTACAGATATTCTAAAACAGTAGAGGTGTTTTAAACAGCCACAACGCTGGTTTTTTTGCTCTGGCGCAACCCGTGCCCTCAAGAACCCACCAAGCTAGTGGCAAAGCGTTGCAGGGGTTTAAACCACTCACCCAGCTGAGATAGCCCTTTATCCAGCATCGGCAGATATTCCTGGGTGGGGACCTCCAGAGCCAGTACGGCCATGCCAAGCAACAGCAGCCAGAAACCCACGCGCAGCAGGCGCTTCGGCCATATCACGGGTTTATCTGCCCGGGGCGCCAGTTGCCGGTCGGCGACCAAGCGCTCAGCGCCGGCTTTTTCTTCTGCACTACCCCAACGACCCGAATCGGCGGAGGGTAAACTGCTCCTGGCCAGCCTGATCTGGGCAAGGTCGCTAATCGCTTGATCCTTATGCAACAGTTCATTCTCAAGCGCCGCCATTTCCAGGTCCTGCGCAATAAAGCCGTACGCTGCATGCAATGTTTTATACGCGGGACGAATCGGGTTCAGGAAAAAATACAGGCTGCGGAACCGGCCACAGTCCTGGCGGGCTGCCATCAGCTGATCACCGCCGGTTTCCGAAAGCGTCGCCAACCGGTTAACCAACTGGCTGATCTGGAAATGATACGCCAGTGCCAGTGCATACATGGCCAGCACACGAACAAACTCGCTCTCTTCCCGTCCGGCAAAGACCAGGCCTTCCGGGTGGTGCATCATCCAATAACGACCGAAATCCCGCCGCGGCGGTGTCTCGGCGCTGCGCAGATCTTCGCCACTGAACAGCTTCAACAGATTATCGAACTCATGCTGTTGCACACCCTGGCTCAGCCACAGCACCCGATGGTGATATTCTTCATGTACCAGCGCCGACTCGGCAACATGCAAGGTTTTAGCCGCCAGAGTACGTACTTCACGCTCCATCACTTTTTTGGTGTGATGATTGGCATCCCGGATCACCACAACCAGATCGCACACAAACGGGCGTTTAAAAAAGCTGAAACAGAGCACCGTCGCTTCCGGAAGCACCAGCTTTGCAAACCGACAATCCCGGTTCAGCGCATCATAAAAAGGCGCGATTCGTTGCAGCGGCAACTGCGCACCGTAGGTATCGGGGGCAGTACTTTTATTTCGCTCAACAAGAAAAAAATGCGCAATTTTAGCTGACATAGAAAAGGCCTGTTATCGGGAGGCAAACAACTGCCGATCTGAGATTATCCACAAAGCTCGCCGTAAGTACCAAGTTTTCCTCAAATTCCTTCAATAAGTGTAGTGCCTTGAGCCTGACAGACCTAAGTAGCCTACCTTCCGGGCACACGAGGTAGCCGCGCGCTAAAAGACCATTCTGACGACGATTTGACAGCACCCACGCAGACAGGTATCTGTTAGGCAAACAGGAGCGCCTGACAAAAGGAGAAAACCAGGCATGCCTTACGTTCAAACCGATCAGATCGTCGCCCGACCACCAACAAAACGACAGATCACCCTGTCGTTGACCCTATGCTTACTGGCCTGGCTGCTACTCACGCTACCGCTGCAAGCCCGCGCCGATGGCAATTACCTCCTGCAGCGCTGCCAGGTGGCGATCAACTTTGACCCCGACAGCCGCCGCTACAACAATCCCGCCGACATGGCCTATTGCTACGGTTTGCTGCAGGGGATACGGGAAACGAACAACCTGTATCGCCGCAAAACCGGCAACGATGCCTATTTCTGCCTCGACACGCCTTCGCTGTCGCACAAAGACGCTGCCACCCTGGTTGTTACCTTTCTGCAGGCGAACCCGAAAATCCTGCACCGCAATGAAACAACTCTGGCGGTGCAGGCCTTCCGTAACAACTTTCCCTGCCCCTGAAGACAGCTCCTGAAGACAACCCCTGAGTTGCGTGCTGACCGTTACACGCCGGTCGTTGTACGCTGCTCGTTGTACGCTGGTCGTTACACGCCGGTCATAGCGCGCAGATCATTACGAGCAGTCAGCGACCGGGAACGGCGCGTTGTAACACCAGAAAGCCCCGGGCCTCAGTCTGGCCGGGGTTTGAAATACAGTGACGAACATCTGCCGGGTAGCGCAGCGTGCCGCCCTCCTCGACCTGCTCCTCCAGCTCACCGTTCAGACTGACACACAACTGTCCGGCAACCACCGACAGGTGCTCAACGGTACCCAGCGCATGGGGTGCAGAATTCAGCTCACCGCCGGGGCGAAAGCTCAGCTCATACCACTCAAACTCGGTTGCGGTAGACAGCGGGTTCAGGGCACGAAGCTGACAACCGCCATCATCACTGGTCATCTGGGGTGTCTGCTGGCGACTTAGCCGTTCGATAAACGCCAGCGGGCGCTCCTGACAGCGGCTTGCCAGCTCATCAATAGAGACACCCAGCGCCTGGGTAATATTCCACAACGTCGTAAACGTAGGATTGGCATTACCGCGCTCAATCTCTGACAACATTGAGCGCGATACGCCGCAACGCTCGGCCAGTTGCGCCAGATTTAAACCCAGGACTTTGCGTTCCTGCTTGAGCGCCAAACCAAGATTGGGCGTCTTACGCTGCGCCGCAGAAGCGGATGGATCAAACGACATTACACCGTCCCGTATCAAGATCATTCAGGCGGCTATTGTCCTTTGATGCCTGTCAGATTGCCAGCCTCTTGCCCACCCGGAACATGCGTCTATTAAGGCCGGTTTAACCAATAAACAATATAAAAAAAAGCGCGGTTACATCTAAAAAAGTGCACCGTTATTATCCAAGTATCTGCACCGTTTTATTGTGCAGCGCACATAGCTTGTTAATTAAACCGCCAAGCTAAACATGCAGCGTATTTCTAATCGGACAAACCACATTCACCCGACCTTCTGTACAGCGCAAGCACGAGGCATAGGACTCACATACAAGCTAATCGACTGAAATACCGAACGATTAAACCTCAGCACGCCTTCTAGGACATCGTATTGACCGCACTAATGACAGAAGAAGCTATTTACGAGCCGACCC
>JBFGYY010000397.1:0-3635 GCA_041587095.1 Motiliproteus sp.
GGTAATCTTGTCACCATCGGTCAGAATGCCCAGCACGTGGGTATTCATCTTGTAGGTGACGCCCATGGTCTTGGTCATGTCGGCCAGCTTCTGGGTGAAGATAAAGCAGTCGCCGGTTTCGTCGCCCGGCAGGCGCAGGCCGCCGACAATCTTCTCACGCACGCGGCCGAGTGCGGGTTCAATGTCAACACAACCGGCGGTGTCGAGTTGCTGATACGGTACGTTGCAGCGCTCGAGTACTTCGATATCTTTGGCGGCGTCGGCAACTTGTTTCTGGGTCCGGAATAACTGCAGAGTACCCTGGGCGCGGTCGTCGTAGTTGACACCCGTTTCGCTGCGCAGATCGATAAAGCAATCCCGGCTGTACTCGGCCAGGCGCATCATGCGTTCTTTATTGACCGCATATTTGCCCTCGGTGCAGTTACCGAGCATTTTCACCATCCATTTCCACATGGTGGCGTCGATCATCGGCTGGATCTTCAGGGGGGCGTGCTGCTGCATCAGCCACTTAACCGCTTTCATCGGAATACCTGGCGCTGCCCAGGGCGCGGAATAACCGGGGGAGATCTGACCGGCATTGGCAAAGCTGGTTTCCAGTGCGGGCTGGGCCTGACGATCGATCACTGTCACTTCGTGACCCTGCTGTGCCAGATAGTAGGCACTGGTTACACCGACAACACCACTTCCAAGGACAATAATATTCATAGCGAGCGACTCTGATTTAACAATTGAAAAAGCGGCCGGCGCAGGCCAGCAGTTGAAATCAGCGGATATTCTATGAAACAAGGTGGGTTGATGTTTTTGAATGACGTGATTTTGTGGTTTTTATTGTTGTTTTTTTCTGTGTTGCGCAGTCGTTATAACTGCTTTTGTGTTTTTTTATGGCGTTATGGGCTTTGGTTTGTGTTGGGCGGTTCTTGTTGCCCTCAGCGGGCATGTCCGATGCTTGCCGAGCAGAGATAGGGTGTATGGCTGAAAGCCGTTGTCATTATTTGTGCATTGGGCTGTGTGAGAAAGCTTTTAACTGTTCATGCAGTGTCTGTATCTGAGATTGCTCCCATTCTGTGCCCGTGGCAACGTTATGGCTCACCAGGACTTGATTGATGCCCTTGTAGTGCTCAGAAAGATGCTTACGCCACTGGTCAACACGGAGTAACAGGTCATGGCAGAGCGGTTCTTTGTCGGGAATGGCGCGAAAGTCAGCTGCGTTGATGCGTTGCAGTCTGAAGGTAAATTCATTGGTGACCTGCCGAATATGTCGGACCCAGAGTTTATGCGCAATAAACAGGCACAGGGTGTTGACGGTTGCCATAACCACGATGACCAGTCCTAATTCCCTGAGCAGCAACGGCAGTAATTCTTGTTGTGATTGACGGTGGATGACATAGAGATTGGCATCGATATGCGCGTTAAATTGAAAGTAGAGGTAGATAACGCCGGCGATCAGCATTGCGCATTCAAGAATGATTAACGCAACCAGCAACACCCCCTGTAATTTGTGATCGATAAGATAGCGCTTGCGGGCATTGATCTGTTTCATGGTTGAATTCTCTGCACTCAAATTGTGGTCGGTTCAGCGACCTGTTACAGGTCATGGCATTGAAAACAAAGATCAGAGCCTTGTCTGGCTGTGATCAGTGCGCCGTGGTTGCTGCTGTAGCCGCGATGACAAGAGATACAACTAAGCTGATCATTCGGCAGCTCGATGTTTGGGGCAAGTTGTTCAATAGGGCGATAACCGCCAAAGTTTGCGGCCTGACGGTAGTCGGTACCGATTGGATGGTTGGTATTACCGGAACTATGGCGGACGATATTGCCGCGGCCGACACGAACCGGTGCGCCGATAGTATCTCCCTTGTCATCGTGACAGGTCATGCATTGCAGTGAGAACGGGTCAACGCCCAGTTCTTCCAGACTGCTACCACCATCCAGGTGCCCGGAAACGAGTAGCGACCCGCCACCGTCGGCCATACGATCGAAAAAGTCCTGAGCATGACAATAGGTACAAAATGCTGCGCCTCGGGTGTTTACGCGAAGCTGGCCATGACCCGGAGTTGTAGCGTGATTGATCTGTGGGGCTTCGGGGTGGGTAATATGGCAGGTGCTGCAGGTCAGCTCATTTTTCCAGTCCAGGGGCAGTGCCACCGGTATGCTGAGATTGGTCTGGACACCTACCGGATGGCTGGCCCGGGTTGCGTCCGGATGACAAACTTCGCAAAGCTGAGGTTCATCGCGGGCTAATAGATAGGCGTTATCTTTATCGGTCAGGTCTCCGGCAAGGTGGCAATTATCACAAGGCGCATCGAGCAGAGGTGCGCTCCCTTTTCCGGCGTTTAAAAAAGTACCGGCCCAAGCGATAAGCAGCAAAATCGATAGCCTGCAATAAACAGCCTTCTGGCTGTTGATGCGGGCAAGAACGCTTTTAGTGCTCATCGAAGTGCGCTCTGGCTAATTGACCCCTTAGTTGGTCTAGGTGTGCAGTCAACGCAGATTGGTTATGCGGCGGATCTGCTTCCAGAAGAGCGATGATCTCGCTGATCTGCTGTTGCAGGTCTGCTAGACGCACTTCGGTTATTGCCGCCGTGCTTTCGAGTAGTAACGATTCTTGTTGCAAGTAATCCTTGTTGCGGATTCTGACCCGGGGCACGTTGCCGCTATGAATGCCCGTTTCGAGATTTTTCTGGAAGCGGTACAGCGGTCCAGCGACACGAAAGGTGCTGTAGAGGGTAATTAACCAGGTTGTAAACCCGGTGCCGGCGGCGAGTACCAGTCCGCCGATCAGCATGATGATGGGCAGGTTTTTTTTTGTCAGAGACAGGCTTTGAATGGAGTCGGCGTAACTTTCCTGCGGCGTTCCCGCCAGAAAAAAAACCGTAATTAAACCGATGATGGCGACGACGGCGAACCAGAGGGATATTTTTCCGACCAGGTGAAGTTGACCAAAGTTTGCAGAGCTACTCATGGGCGCTTTCCGTCGTTGGCAGAAGGGATCTTTGCTGTCGAAATATTTGAAGATGACTCAGTGCTGCTTCGCCAGTATAGACGCTGGAAATGAGAGCGGCGGAGTGTGAGAGTTGAAAGATTGGGTGAGGCCGGAAATAGGTTTTCCGTATCTTGTTTCTTAAGACCCGTCTATCTTCGAGCAGTCTGATTACAGGGGGGGCTAAATAGAACTAAGTTGTAAACTTATCTGAGTAGTCTCTGATTTTGAGAGGTGTCGGTCCCAAAGAATTTTGAGCGTTCGTTCGGCTACTGAAATCCACGTGTTTGATGAGTGTTGTTGTTAAAAAGTTGATCTATGTCAGAAGTGGCTTCGCTCTGTGCTGCTATCCTCCCTCGCTGCTATTTGGTTGTGGCAATTATCGTTGTGTTGTCAGCCACTAATATTGTTTTGATCCTAAACGTTTAACGCCAGTTTTCGTATGGATGCCTGTATTCGATTTTCATGGAATGTTGTCATGGCTTGTCTGCATAGTTTTCACGTCTTACACCGAACGTCTCTCGCTCGTTTATTTATGTTGTTTGCCCTGTTGTTAATAGGGTGGATAAGTCTGAGTGGCGCGGCGAATGCAGCTTCGGAAGTTTGTATTGTTGATGACGGCGGGGCTAACGATGAGGGCTCAGTTGACTCACAA
>JBFGYY010000398.1:0-3622 GCA_041587095.1 Motiliproteus sp.
ACCATGATGTCGATTATCTGTTTGGTCAGGTTTCCATCGACAAGCCCTTTGTCGACTGGAGCGGTAATTGCGGAAATTTAACGGCCGCTGTTGGCGCATTTGCCATCAGTCAGGGGTTGGTGGATGCCGACAGAATTCCGCAAAATGGCGTCGCTGTCGTGCGGATCTGGCAAGCAAATATCAGCAAGACCATTGTCGCCAACGTGCCGATGACCAATGGTGAGGTGCAGGAAACCGGTGATTTTGAACTGGACGGCGTGACGTTCCCGGCAGCCGAAGTAGAGGTTGAGTTTATCAGCCCCGTCGACGCGACAGACGCGATGTTCCCGACGGGTAATCTGGTTGATGAGCTCGATGTGCCGGGAATCGGAACATTTAAAGCCACCATGATTAACGCCGGCATCCCTACGGTGTTTCTGAACGCCGCCGATATCGGCTATACCGGCACCGAGCTTCAGGAAGCGATTAACGGTGACCCTGAAGCACTTGCGCGTTTCGAGACCATCCGCTCCTATGGTGCGCTGCGCATGGGGCTTATCAGCAGTGTCGAGGAAGCTGCAGGGCGTCAGCACACGCCAAAAGTGGCCTTCTGCTCACCGGCGCAGGCCTATGTTTCTTCTAGCGGTAAGCAGATCAATAGCGCTGATATAGATCTGAACGTACGGGCATTGTCGATGGGTAAATTACACCATGCAATGATGGGAACTGCGGCTGTAGCCATTGGTACTGCCGCAGCTATACCGGGTACGTTGGTTAATCTCGCCGCCGGCGGCGGAGATCGTGGCAGCGTTACTTTTGGTCATCCCTCGGGCACCCTGAAAGTCGGCGCAGAGGCTTGCCAAAACGGCGATGACTGGGGTGTTAACAAAGTCGTTATGAGTCGTAGTGCGCGTGTATTGATGGAAGGTTGGGTGCGTGTTCCAGGCGATTCTTTCTAGGTGAAACACCGGGCTGATGTTCGCGCTAAATGTCCTCAGTCCGGCTTCACAGACGTACCGGGCTGACATTCGATGTCGCTAAGGCAAGTTTTCGCCCAACTTAGAACCGTTCATGTCACTGATTTTTGAGGCTCAAGGCCAGCTAATGGCCTTGGGTGACCATTTTTTCGTTACCCCTGGTAGCGGAATTGGCTGGCAGATTTCCCTATCAGGATCTGCCGGTTGTTGCTCTTGCCCCGCAATCGTTTGGTTGCGGGGCTTTTTTATGTGACGAAAAACTGCTTTGGATGCTATAAAGGGTTTGGCTGTCGTCACCGTGAAGCGTGATTGCTTTATTCCATACGCCAGCGTATAAATGCCCTTTAAGTTAGTATCCAGGTACCCGAACATGTTAATCGATCAGAAGCTGTTTGAACGTAATCGCCAATGGGCTGAGAAGATCAAACATGAAGATCCTAATTTTTTTACTCGTTTGTCGCAGCTGCAAAGCCCTGAACTGCTATGGATCGGCTGCGCCGACAGTCGAGTCCCTGCCAATCAGTTGATGGAGTTAGATCCGGGCGAAGTGTTTGTACATCGTAATATTGCTAACGTGGTGGTGCATACAGATCTTAATTGTCTGTCAGTGATTCAGTACGCAGTGGAGATCCTGCAGGTGAAGCACATCATCGT
Source organism: Motiliproteus sp. (assembly GCA_041587095.1). Classification (GTDB taxonomy): domain Bacteria; phylum Pseudomonadota; class Gammaproteobacteria; order Pseudomonadales; family Balneatricaceae; genus Motiliproteus. Next base: position 1,611 of record JBFGYY010000398.1, read on the forward strand.
CTGTGGTCACTACGGTTGTGGCGGTGTGCAGGCCGCCCTTGAAAATCGTCAGCATGGTTTAATCGATAACTGGCTTCGGCACATCAAGGATGTGTATCGCTTCCATCAGGAGCGCGTCGATGCCTGTGAGTCCCCCAAAGAACGTTTGAACCTGATGTGCGAACTGAACGTCGTTGAGCAAGTCGCAAACGTTTGTCATACCACTATCGTGCAGAATGCCTGGAAAGCCGGGCGGGAGCTCACCGTACATGGCTGGGTTTACAGTATCGAAGATGGCATTTTGAAAGATCTGTCGGTTTGCGTAAGCAAGCCAGAAGATATCTCCTCCATACACCGTTTTCAGTAAAAGCCTTTAGTTCTGCAGGTTTGAAGCATTGATCGGATAACGCTTATTCGATCAATGCAGCTTTCTATACAACCTGACGGATTTTCCTTATCTTGAGGAAGATCGCTCTGCTTCTCACTCTGATCCAGATCAAGTCTACGCCGTAAACCGGTCCACTTCGTGTTTTTTTTTCGTTTGTGGATACCGTTTTTATCAGGGCGACTCATACTTAAAACCGATAGACGAAAAATAGCCGTTAAACCACCAAGGCTATTTGGTCTCTCGCGGCTGTGCTTGGCTTGTTGTAACGCATGCGTTGTAACCGGTCGTTGGTTGAGCCTGTTCCGCAGCGGCATCGCTGTTGCGGTGTATGTCATGACCTGGGACTCAGATGTGCCGGGGCAAAGATGTACTGCAACACAGATGTCCCGGGATACAGACGTACCGGGACATTGATGTACTGGAACATCGTTGTAACGACAGGCTGTTGTATCTGGCGAAAATGGGGGTCGTATGACAATAACAAAAAATCTTCCTGCTGGATTTGCTACATTGACACCGCATCTGATAGTCAGCGGTGCTGTGCAGGCAATTGAGCTGTACCAAAAAGTGTTCGGGGCCGAGTTATTGCAATGCCACCGTTTACCCGGCGATGGCCGTGTCGTTCATGCATTGCTGGCAATTGGAAGCAGTTGTCTAATGCTGCGTGACGAGAGGATCAGGGAACCAGTAGGCTGTGGCTCTGCAGAACACCTCGGCGGTTCAGCCGTCATGTTGCATCTGTATGTTGACGATGTGGACAAGGTGTTTGATCGCGCGGTCGCTGAGGGTTTTATACCGGAAATGGACCCTATGGATTCGTTCTGGGGGGACCGATACGGTCTGGTTGCCGATCCCTTTGGGCACCTTTGGGGGCTTGCCTGTCGACAACGAGAGTTAACCCCGCAGGAGATAGATCAGGCTATTGCATCCAGCCAGGTTTAGGGTAGAAACCCTGAGTTCGAATACAACGTTTACGGATTAATAAACCGGAAAATGGCTTGCTGCCCGGGGCGTGGCGGAGTAAAAGAGCAGGTAGGTTGGCAATTGTGTCTAAGAGCTAGGGACGAGGTTATGAGCAGGGGATTACATCAGCATCAGGTGCGTCATCATAGTGTCAGCGGACTGGGTAAAGATTTGACCCGGCGCTCGGGTGCAAGCTGCGAACTCTGCAATGCCAGTGGAACGCGTCTGCTGATTCTGGAGGTGCCTCCCGTACCGGATGATCCTGATATTGATCGATGCATACATGTCTGTGAGGTGTGTCATGATCAGCTGCTGCACCCCAAAAGGCGTGACGCCGATCATTGGCATTGCCTTACGCGAGCAGTGTGGTCTAACGAACCTGTGGTTCAGGTCGTTGCTGTCTGGATGGCAAGGGAGCTGGCGCCGACGGCCCCCTGGATAGCCGAGCTTCTCGAGCAGCTGTATCTTTCTGATGAGCAGGAACAATGGATTCAGGCTGTTGAATTCTGATTCAGAGCGTCGGATGGGGATGAATTTTGCGCGTGATCTTCGTGGGCGTCGTTGCTGGATTTTTGATCTGGACGGTACGTTGACAAAGCCTGTGCATGATTTTGAACGTATTCGCCGCCAATTGTCTGTGCCTGCCGATGAGGGGATTCTGGAGTACATTGCACGTCAAACC
>JBFGYY010000399.1:0-3612 GCA_041587095.1 Motiliproteus sp.
GGCGTCGCGCAGTTCCGAAATTAACCGCTTGCGGTTATCCGTAATCTGCTGCATCTGCGGGGTAAAATAATAAAAGCTGTTCCTTCCCTGTTCTTTGGCGGCGTACATGGCCTGATCGGCTTGCTTAAGCAGGTTGTCGATATTGACCCCGTCCTGTGGATAGAGTGTGATACCGATGCTTGTGGATAAGTAGACTGTTTCCTGATCGAGGGTAAAGGGCTCGGTGATTGTCTTCAGCAGCTGCCCTGCAATCTGCTCAATACGGTTCAGATCGCTGATTTCGCTGAGGATAATCGTGAACTCATCGCCGCCGGGCCGGGATACGGTATCCGTTTCGCGCACGCCGCTGACTAACCGGTTAGCCGCCTCCTGCAGTAAGGCATCTCCCTGGGCATGTCCAAGGGTGTCATTGACCTCTTTGAAGTGATCCAGATCCAGAAACAACAACGCCATATGCAGCCCCGAGCGTTTGGCTTTCTTGATCTCCTGATCGAGACGGTCGAGGAACATGCGCCGGTTTGGCAGCCCGGTAAGTGAATCAAAGTTAGCCTGATGCCAGATCTGTTTTTCGGATTCCTTTTTGTCGGTAATGTCCGAGAACAGTGCGACCCAGCGGTGTATATTGCCATCGCCGTCACAAATGGTATTGATGGTCAGCTGCTCGGCAAACAGGTCGCCATTTTTGCGGCGATTCCAGATTTCGCCTTTCCAGGTCCGCGCTTCATTAAGGTCGTGCCACATCGATTCAAAAAAGGCCTCGTCGTGCTGCCCGGAGCTGAGAATGCGCGGGTTCTGACCGATCACGTCCTCCCTGGTATAACCGGTTATCTCGCTAAACGCCGGGTTGATACTGATAATGCGGTTTTCAGCGTCCGTTACCATAATCGCTTCACTGATATGCTGATAAACCAGTTCTGCCAGCTGCTGCTGGGCGAGTGCCTTCTGGCGAAAACGGATCTCCTTTTCCAGCCGACGACTGCGCGTGCGCGCAAACATAAGCAGAACCAGCAGCAGAACAAGCGCCAGCGCGGTCGTGCTGATTAAACCATAGAGCAGCCGGACCTGACGTTGCTGTAGCAGGATGATTTTTTTACCCGACCAGCGATTGATGATCGCATCGAGCTGGCCGCTGCGTTTTAACTGGCGAATCGCCTGATTTAACTGCCGGACGAACTCGGGTCGCCCTTTCGGCACGGGTATGCCAACCTGGTTACGGACAAAGGGCGTTGGTTTGGCGCTGACGCTCTCTATGCCGTGTTTGTGCAGGGTGTAATAGCCGGTCCACTCGAGCAAGGCGACCGCGTCGATCTCACCGCGCAGTAATGCGCGGAATCCGTCCAGATGATTTTCGACCGTAACCAGTTGTGCTGCCGGATGTCTGTCTTGAAGCCATATGCGGGGAAAGCCGCCTGCCGTCACACCGATTCGTCGTCCGGACAGGTTGTTTTCGTCGAAGGCTTCTAACAGCGCAGTGTTGACAAAAAAACTGAATGCGACCGGGAACGTTGAATCGCTAAAATCGAAGAGCTGCGCACGCTCCGGCGTGACGGACATCAGCGTCAGGGCATCACCTCGTCCCGCGAGGAGCCGTTTTTGAGCGTCGGGCCAGTTGATCAAGCGCACATCCACTGGCCGTCCTAACTGCTCACCGATCAATTGCCATAACTCGACGTTTGCCCCGACCGGTGTGCCGTTTTCTAAAAACTCATAAGGCGGAAGGTTCTCATCGCCGAAGACAACCAGCGTCGATGGTCTCGTGTCTGGTGCGGCAATCGTGCCGGGGCTCTGCAGGAAGAAATAAAGCCCGCACACAATCGATAGCGCATACCCAGCCATCATTCTGCTCACGGATGCATCCTCTAAAACGCAGAGGGTTCTGGCGTTTGACCTGTTAACCGAGGCTGACAGGTTGATTTCGGGATGAGCCGGCACAGGCCGTTCAGCCAATGCGAGCCCGCTTTAAGCCAGCAACTTCAGGTAGTTACGCCGGCTTGTCAAAAAGCGATGGGCAGACAGTTATGGATAGCTAGCTGCCCAGCAGATTCATGTAGTCTAGTCAGGATCAGCCGTGCGCGTCAGATTTCAGCGCAAGCCTGTAAATATGTCGAGATGTGCGAACTTTCGACTCGGCGCCGGGAGCGATACAGGGTGTTGCTGTTATGATTTCTGAATGCTCAACATATGTGATTCGATATTGTTGATGCGGGTCTAATGACGATGACAGGAGTGCTTGAAGACATGTCAATTAAAGATGTATTGAGCTTTTTTACAGGCTCAAATACAACGCCTTTGCCCTGGTTTTTTTATCCGGCATTCAATTTATAGCTGCTTGATATAAAACTATTTTTTGTTGTCTAAAAAACCCAGTTCTGTTGTCGGGAAAAATAAAGTTGATACAGGTCAATAGGGTAATTACTTAGGGCGCGTACGATATACAGAGGCCTGCGCGGCTGGCCTATGATTAGGTGGTTGTATCCGGCTGAGGCCGTGGATTTTGGATAATCCCCGCGGCGAAGGCCCGTATTTGTAGTATCCCTGCTGTTAAAGGATTAACACGATGACAACTTTTTCCCGAGAAGGGGTGGCGGCGACGGCGGCTGCGGCACTGATATTTGCGCTGGGTCTGGTGGCAATTAACGCCACACATACCCGCTGGGAAGACCAGATATCCCGGCAAACCCGGCATATTGTCAATGATCAGGCCCATGATCTTGAGCTGCATGTCCAGCGTTCACTGGCGGGTGCCAAAATACTCGCAAAATTTATTCAGTTGCAAAATGGTCGGGTGGATGGGTTTGATGCGATGGCACACACCATTCATGGCGATTTGGGTGGTATTACCAATCTGCAGCTGGCACCCGATGGCATCATCTCTTTTATCCATCCTTTGCAGGGGCATGAAAAAGCGCTGGGTCACAATCTGCTGGTGGATGATAAGCGCAGGAAAGAGGCGCTTCTGGCGCGCGATACCCATCAGCTCACGGTTGCCGGTCCCTTCGAGCTGCTCCAGGGTGGTATGGCTATCGTGGGGCGCCAGCCGGTCTACCTGAGTGCGCAGTCCGCGCCGGAAATTTCATCGGTAAATCGCGAGGATAGCGAGCTCGGTTCGGTACCGACTCCGGCGGCGTTTTGGGGCTTCGCTTCGGTGCTGATCTATATGGATAAGTTGCTGAGTCTTACCGAACTGCCTAACCTGGGCAGTCAGGGCTATGACTACCAGATCTGGCGTCTGAACCCCGATACGGCGCAACGGGAGATCATTGCAGGCCAGGCCTTGCCCGCCTCCGCTGAGCGAGAGCGTGCGGTCGTGACGTTGCCGAATAATTTCTGGTTTTTGGAAATTGCTTATCAGGGGCCGGTGCTTAGCCGCTACTGGATCATGACACTGGTGGCACTGAATATATTGATAACGCTGCTGGCCGGTTGTTGGTTGTACAACCTGATGTTACGGCCTCGCGAACTGCGGCGTCTGGTGCAAGAGCGTACACGGGACATTGACACAAAAAACCAACAGCTCAGTTTGGATAAACTGGAGTTGCGCAAATTTCGTAATGCGGTCAACGACAGCGGTAATTGTATTGTGATCACCGACGCACAGGGAACGATCGAATA
>JBFGYY010000400.1:0-3599 GCA_041587095.1 Motiliproteus sp.
CAGCGCGCCTGCTCTGCACTCCACACCAATGCCGCCCGCGGCTGCCCATCGGCATCATCCTGCAAGGGCAGCAATGCCATCGGGCCGGATGCGGTAAAACGCTCGTAAGCGACGCCGCCGTGGGGGCGCTGCAGTCGCACATTGGCAATCAGTGCGCTCTGGGCATAATCCCGGCGCTGGTAATCCAGCCCCAGCTGCTCGCACAGCGAAGAACGTCCGCCGTCGGCCATGACCACCAGCCCGGTCTCCAGAAGTTGCTGACCGCCAGCCTGCTCAACCGAGAGCCGCGCGCCCTGCGCCTGCATCTCCGCAGCGGTGACCCGTGCCGGGCAAAGCAGTTCGACCACACCCTCACCCTCCGCGTTCAGGCGCTGCAACAACGCCTGTCCCAGAGCCCGGTTTTCTACCACGTACCCCAGCGCCGGCACTTTCTCCTCGGCAGCATCCAGCCGCACGGCACCAAAGTGCCCCCGATCAGAAACCCGCACCTGCGAAATGGCCGCGACCCGGTCCGCAAGAACCGGCCAGACACCCAGCTGTTCCAACAACAGCCCGCTGCCATAAGACAACGCGGTCGCGCGGGCATCAAAACTCGGCGACGAAGGCATACCGGCGTTGGCGGGTAAAGGATGCGCTTCCAACAAGGCTATACGCAGCCCCCTGGCCCGGGCCAGAGGCAGCAGCGCCAGCGCCAGGCTCGCGCCAACCATGCCGGCGCCGATGATGGCCAGATCGTAACGCGTCGTGCCGCTCATGCCGCGTCTCCGGCCATCAGCGCTTCGATTTCCGCCACGGTCTTCGGCACATCGCGGGTCAACACCTCACAACCGCCGCCGGTAACCAGAATATCGTCCTCAATCCGGATACCGATGCCGTGCCAGCAAGGGTCCACATCGGCCATTCCCGGTGCAACATACAACCCCGGCTCGACGGTCAAAACCATCCCCGCCTGCAGCTCGCGCCAGTCCCCCTGAATCTGATATTCACCCACGTCATGCACATCCAGCCCGAGCCAATGCCCGGTACGGTGCATATAGAACGGCCGGTACGCTTCTGCGGCGATAAGGCGATCCCGCTCGCCCTGCAACAGCCCCAGCTGCAGCAACCCTTCGGTCAGCACAGCAACCGCACGCTCGTGGGGTAAATTCCAGCTAACGCCGGGGCGGATGGCCTCGATGGCCGCTGTCTGAGCACGCAGGACCAACTCGTAGAGCGCACGCTGCGCTTCGCTAAAGCGGCCGTTGACCGGAAAGGTACGCGTAATATCACCGGCATAACCCGCCACTTCACAACCGGCGTCGATCAGCACCAGATCGCCGTCGCGGAGCTCATCACGGTTTTCGGTATAGTGCAGGATACAGCCGTTGGCGCCGCCGCCAACGATCGTGCCGTAGGCGGGCTCGCGGTACCCCTTTTCGGCAAAACAGTGGCGGATGGTGGCTTCCAGCTGATATTCCATCATGCCCGGCTTGCAGCGCCGCATGGCGCGGCAATGCGCATCGGCCGACAGGGAGCCCGCCACGCGCATCAGCGCCGCTTCCGCCGGGCTCTTGAACAGCCGCATCTCATGCAGCAGCGCATCCAGATTCTCTTCTCGCTGAGGGACAAACTGCGCGTGCCGCTCCTGACCAAGCAGCACCTTGCGCCAGGCGCGGACCCGAACGCCAAGGGCTTGCGCACCGGAGAGGGCGTCTGAAGCGGAGAAAGAGTATAAAAGAGTCTGACGGCCTTGCATCAGTTGCGGCAGCAGCGCATCAATTTCGTCGAGACTATGGGCGCAATCCAGTGCGAATTGTTGCGCTGCCGCCTGCGGCCCAACACGGTAACCGGTCCAGACCTCTTTGGCAGGGTCGCGCGGCAAGCAGAACAACACGACCTCCTGTTCGGCTCCCGGGCACAGCACCAGTACGGCATCCGGCTCAGGAAATCCGCACAGATAATGAAAGTCACTGTCCTGTCGGAACGGGTACTCGCTATCCCGGTTGCGCGTCTTTAAGGACGCCGCTGCAATGATCGCAATCGCATCCTCACCCATCGCCGCCATTAACTGGCGCCGACGGCTCACGAACTCTTCTACGCCGATTTCTCGCATGCTCAACCTCAGTGTAAAACATCACCCTTGGCGGTAGTCTTCGCCTGATCCTGTGGCACATTGCACTCTGCAAAGATCAGCAATGCGGCCATCCGGACATACTCGGAGACCTCCATAAAGTCAGCCTCATCCTCTTCACCGCCTTCTTCACTTACGGCGATCTGAGAGATATGGGCGAAATCCTCCAGCGCACTGGCAGCATCTTCACCCAATTGCTCTTTGCTCGCGCCACTCAGGGTGTAGCCACACAGAAAACCATGGCACCACTGCCCCAGCGCTTCCCCACGCTGGTCCAGCGGGGTCTCTTCTTCGGGAAGCAGCAGGGGAAAACCAAAGCCGGTGCCTTCCAGGCTGTTGAGCGTGCTCTGATAAAGCGCCACAAGCGGCTGCTGGTGACCAGGGTCGGTAATCGGGTCGATACTCAGGGCCTCTTCAGCCGACTGCAGCCACAATGGCTCCGATAGCCGGACGCCGGAGGCAAGCTGACCGCAAAGGATGCCGTGCAATTCCGCTGGTGAATTCAACGATCCCAGCTCGACAAACAGGTCGGCGATACTATCAAAGTCAGGGAACGTTACCGGATTGGCGCTTTCAGATGTCATGGTATTTCCTTGCGGCGGGGTAAAGAGGGTCACGCCCCGAAGGGCTGGAATTATGTGCTGCAATCGTAGCATCTCACCCAATTCATAACCAATCACAAGCGCAAAGATTGACCCTTATAACAGCCCACTTTATAGTGGTGCGATTAACTGCCGCAGGAATAATTGACCACGGCTGAATCAATGGATGGGTAAGCGGTATGTCTGACGAAAGCCTGCGTATACTTGAACTAAGCATCGATCGCCTGATCGAACGCTGCCAGACATTAGAAGCAGAAAATCAGCGCCTGAAAGACAAAGACGCCGCCATGAAAACTGAACGTTCGCAATTACTGCAACAGCACGACAATACACGCGGTAAAGTGGAAGCGATGATTACCCGGCTGAAGGCGATGGAGCAAGGCTGATGAGCGCGCAGGACGACAACACGGTAAGCATCTCTCTGCTGGGCAAAGAATATCTGATCAATTGCCCGGAAGATGCCCGTTCCGAGCTGCTGGCCTCGGCGAAGCACCTGGACAAAAAGATGCGCGATATTCGCTCCGGAGGGAAAATCATCGGACTGGAACGCATGGCCATTATGGCGGCGCTGAACCTGTCACACGAGCTACTCCAGGCACGCACGCAGGTCACCTCGCTGGAAGCCAAGACCCGGCGCCTCAGCGACCGCATCGATCAGGCGCTTGCTGACGACCAGCAACTGCGCAGCGACGACTAAAGACCCCGCTACTCACCGCCCCGACCTGAGCGCTGCCCCAGACAGTTAGCCAGTTCGTCTATACGCAAATCCGGTGAAATACAAGACTGACATTATTTGCGGCCCGGGTATAATAGACACCAGCTCCCTGAGGTGTTTGACAGCTGGTTATGTCCCTTGAGCCGATAACTAATACCCCGGGGGTTTCTCG
>JBFGYY010000401.1:0-3580 GCA_041587095.1 Motiliproteus sp.
CTGGTGAATGCCAAGGCCATGCCCTACAGTGATAAGGCGGACGAACAGTTACCGTCGTACTTTATCACCGCCGAAGATATCACCCCGAAGCAGCACGTGGATATTCAGGCGGCGTCGCAAAAATGGATCGATTCGTCGATTTCCAAGACCGCCAACGTGCCCACCGACTATCCCTATGATAAGTTCAAGGATATCTACCAATACGCCTATGAACAGGGCCTCAAGGGCTGTACTACGTTCCGCTTCAATCCGGAGGCCTTCCAGGGCGTGCTGGTGAAAGAACAGGATCTGGAAAATACCACCTACCAGTTTACCCTCGCTGACGGCACCAAGGTGGAGCTGAAGGGCAACGAAGAAGTTGAGTACGATGGTGAAATTCACCACGCGGCCAACCTTTTCGACGCTCTGAAAGAAGGCTACTACGGAAAATTTTAAGGCGGTAACAGACAGGATCTATCATGGTAACCAAAATCGAAAAAGCCATTGTCGGCTATAAAGTCATCACCGCCGAAGAGCAGGCCAAACAGAAAGAAGAGGCCCGGCAGGCCGCTGAACAGCAGCAGGAACAACTGGAAAAGGTGCACGAGAACCTCAGTCGTCCCGAGTTCCTGCAGGGCTCTACCTACAAGGTGAAGACGCCGATGTCCGAGCATGCGCTCTACATCACCATCAACGACATTGTGCTCAACCAGGGTACGCCTCATGAGCAGCGCCATCCCTATGAGATATTCATCAATTCCAAGAACATGGATCACTTCCAGTGGGTGGTGGCCCTGACCCGGTTGATCTCAGCGGTGTTCCGCAAGGGCGGTGACGCCACCTTTATGGTGGAAGAACTGAAGGCGGTATTTGACCCCAAGGGCGGCTACTTCAAAAAAGGCGGTAAATTCATGCCGTCACTGGTGGCGGAGATCGGCGAAGCGATCGAATCCCACATGAAGATGATCGGCCTGATGGAAGACGACGGCCTCGATGCCCACCAGCAGCAGCTGATCGACGACAAACGCCAGGAGTATGAAGCCCGTCAGCAAAAGCTAATGAGTGCCGACAGCGTCCAAACGGCCGACAGCGCTGATACCGCCAACAGCAAAAGCGCCAGCGACGCCGGTGCGTTTCCGGCCGATGCGCAGTTGTGCGGTAAGTGCAATGTCAAAGCAGCGATCCTGATGGATGGCTGCTACACCTGCCTCAATTGCGGCGACAGCAAGTGCGGTTGATGGCGTGGGCTCAGTAATTTAAGACAGACTGGTGTTTTGCGCATAATCCGTCCTGAACCTGACCAGCTTTCAAGGAGTTATTCATAGTTTTTCCGCAAAAGGTGTCCTAGCCTGAAAGCCAGAGCAACACTCTGGCTTTTTTGTTTTTGGGAATCCTTTTAGCAGCATATGGCCGCAGATGTTAAGGGTTGTCAGGTACCTACTCACAGCCGCAAGCACCAGGTGGGCAGTTGCTCCTTTGAACTCTTGACCTCTTGAACCCTGTTGAAAACCATCGACGTTGTCTGGCCATTGAACCACTACAGGTCTCAATATTAAGATTTTTTGCATAGAGCAACTAGGAGTAATCAGTGAGTATTTGGTTTAAAAAGCCTAGCTTAGAAGAAGTAAACAGTTGGAGCGTAGATACCATATTGGAGATTTTAGGAATTGAAATAACCGATATTGGTGAAAATTACGTCGAAGGGACAATGCCTGCTGATAAAAGAACATTCCAACCTTATAAGTTAGTTCATGGAGGGGCAAATATTGTGCTAACTGAATCGTTGGGCTCTATCGGAGGAATGTTGACTCTAAATCCAGATGAATACTATTGCGTTGGTCAGGAAGTTAATGCCAATCATTTAAGGGCGGTCCGGTCTGGCGTTGTAAAAGGCAGAGCAGAACAGGTTTATGGCGGCAGAAAATCCCAAGTCTGGGAAATAAAACTATACGATGATAGAAATAAGTTGACGTGCATTTCACGATTAACTCTTGCCGTAGTTAAGAAGTAATTCCCAATGCACGCAATTAGTCCGGTTTGACGTGGCCTAATCGTGCCGCAACTGCTCGGTACGCTCCCGCTCGATCTGGCGGCTGATATCGTCTTCGTCTATTCCCAGCACGCCCAGTACGTAGGAACCTGCAGCCAGGCTCGCATGCAACATTTCCGGCAATACATGGTCCGCTCCCAGTGACAGCAACTGGGCGAAATTACCTTGCTCCCGGCAGCGCACGATGATCGGCACCGTAATGCCATCGGCACGAATATGCTCGACGGCGTTGCTCGCGACTTCAATGGAGCTGAAGGTCAGGATTGCCAAACTGGCGTTTTGAATATTGCAGCTACGCAAAATCTCGATGTTGGTGCAATCGCCATAGATGACATTCTGGTTCTGGTCGCGTTCATTGCTAACCACCTTCAGGTCCTGGTCGAGCGCGATGTAGGGCACGTCGTTGGCGTCCAGCAGCCGGGCGACAGTCTGGCCGACCCGTCCAAAGCCGCCGATGATGACATGATCGTGTCCCGGCAACGCCGCCAGATCCGGTTCCGGTGGCGGCGCACTATCGCTACCCAGCAGCGACTCCAGCACATCCGCCAGACGATCGCTGTGGCGGATCAAAAATGGGCTTACGGCCATGCTGAATACGGACACCAGGATGATGAACGAGGCCTGGTCATCGGGGAGCACGCCATGCATCACGCCCAGGGCCAGCAATGCCAGCCCGAACTCGCCCGCCTGCGCCAGGTTCAGGCCGGTTTTCAGGGCAGTCTCGCGGCTGTCACCAAAAACTTTCACCATGATGCCGATCAGGATCGCCTTCACCAGTACCAGCAGGATAACGAACAACAGGATCCGCGGCCAAAATTCAAGCACCAACTGGATCTGCAGATTCATCCCGATGGTGATAAAAAACAGCCCCATCAGGATATCCTTGAAGCTACGGATATCACTGTTGATCTGGTGGCGGAATGGGCTTTCGCCCAGCATCATTCCTATCGCAAAGCCGCCGAGCGCCATCGACAGGTTGAAGCTGTGTGTCATCCACGCCGCCAGCATGACGATGACCAGGGTAACCAGTACAAACACCTCTTCGGACCGCGCGAGCGCAATTTCCCGGTACAGGGGTGGTAGCAAAAACTTGCCGATTGCAAGCAGCAGTGCTGTCAGTATCGCGCCCTTCGCCAGTGCCCAACCCAACGCCTGCCCGAGCGAAACCGTCGCATCCCCGCCCAACACCGGTACCAGGATCAAGAACAGTACTGCCGCGAGATCCTGGAACAACAACACGCCGATGGCCAACTGACCATGGCGGCTATGCACCTGGCGCAGGTCGCTCAGTTCCCGAGTGACGATCGCCGTTGATGACAACGCCAGTGCCCCCGCAATGATCACCGCCGCCTCCAGAGAGGCCCCCCACAACCATACTGCCCCGCCGAACGCCAGGGTACAGAACGCGACCTGGATACCACCGAGCCCGAACACCGAGCCCCGCAGCGCCACCAGCTTGGGTAGCGAGAACTCAAGACCCAGGGAAAACAGCAGAAATACCACGCCGAACTCGGCCAGGAATGCAAAGTCGGCGGGCTGCTCTACCCAGCC
>JBFGYY010000402.1:0-3570 GCA_041587095.1 Motiliproteus sp.
ATAGGCGAAATTCCCTGCGGATAGATGGGAGGATTTCCACATCAACTCCATTATGCCTTCGTGCATTCTAGCTGACCCTGTGTGTAGGGGCGAAAATCTGCCGGATCAGAGCGCAGCCCACAGACGCAAACACTCCCACCGCGAGTTAACTCCACCCCTAGTGATGATGACTGATTCTGTTCTTAGTTATATTCCTGCCAACACAGGTCTGATTCACAACCTGATGACGGGGACTAAGTCTACAGGACTTAGCGGGGGGTAAATATAATGCTTTCTACTTACAAACAAAAGTCTGTATTAATCGTTGCTTAGCAAACTATGGACAAAAAAAATGGCGCGCAAAGCGCACCATTTTTTACGACAACCCGAATCAGGTTGCTTGCTGCAACAGCATGTTTCGAATATGACCGATTGCCTTGGTCGGATTCAGGCCCTTAGGGCACACACTGACACAGTTCATAATGCCGTGGCAACGGAACACACTGAACGGATCATCCAGGTCAGCCAGACGCTCACGGGTAGCCGTATCGCGACTATCAACCAGGAACCGGTAAGCCTGCAGCAGACCCGATGGCCCGATGAATTTATCCGGATTCCACCAGAACGAAGGACAGGACGTCGAGCAACACGCACACAGAATGCACTCATACAGGCCGTCAAGCTTTTCGCGCTCTTCCGGTGACTGCAGACGCTCAATCGCCGGAGCCGGCGTATCGTTGATCAAGTAAGGCTTGATCTTTTCGTACTGCTTGTAAAACTGACCCATATCGACAACAAGGTCACGGACAACCGGCAAACCAGGCAAGGGACGCAGCACCAGCTTGTCGTTCTCGACCACCGCGGACAACGGCGTAATACAAGCAAGACCGTTTTTGCCATTAATGTTCATACCGTCGGAGCCGCACACACCCTCACGACATGAACGGCGGTAACCCAGACTTGGGTCCTTATCCTTCAGCAGCTGAAGCAGATCCAAGACCATAATGTCCTTGCCACCAGGAATATCGATGTGGATATCCTGCATGTAAGGCGCATCATCGGTCTCGGGGTTGTAGCGATATACACTGACTAGCATCATAAACCCCCTTAGTAGACGCGCTTCTTCGGCGCAAAGGCCTCAACAGTTTTAGGCGCAAAGTTCACATCGCGCTTGCCGACCCGCTTAGTACCGGGGAAGAAAATTGAATGCTTCAACCAATTCTTGTCATCACGCTCAGTAAAGTCATTTCGCGCATGCGCCCCACGACTTTCTTTGCGTTCTTCAGCGGCGATAGCTGTCGCCTCTGCAACTTCCATCAAATTGCCCAGCTCGAGCGCCTCGATACGCGCCGTATTGAAGGCAAGACTCTTATCTTCCAAATGGGTAGCCGCTTCACGCGCACGGATATCGGCAAGTAAGCCCAGACCTTTCTGCATGCTCTCGCCATCGCGGAATACACCAAAATACAGCTGCATGGTCTTCTGAAGGTCACCGCGAACAACTGAAACACTCTCACCACCGGTGCTGTTGTTCAATCGATTCAGTCGCGCCATCGCCGCTTCCAGATCCGCTTCGTCCGCCTCGTCGGCAGCATAGCCTTCACGCAAACGACGCTCGATTTCGATTCCCGCCGAGCGACCAAATACAACAAGATCCAGCAACGAGTTTCCGCCCAGACGGTTAGCGCCGTGTACAGATACGCAAGCCACCTCACCACAGGCATACAAACCTTCAACCGGAGCATCGTTACCATTTTCATCAATGGTCAGCGCCTGGCCACCAACATTGGTTGGCACACCACCCATCATGTAATGACAGGTCGGCACAACAGGTACCGGCTCCTGAACAGGATCAACATGAGCAAAGGTTTTGGAAAGCTCACAGATACCAGGCAGACGGCTCAACAACACCTCTTCACCCAGATGATCGAGCTTGAGAAGCACATGATCCCCGTCAGGACCGCAACCGCGCCCCTCAAGAATCTCAAGAACCATGGAGCGAGCAACAACATCACGCCCGGCCAGATCCTTCGCATTAGGGGCATAACGCTCCATGAAGCGCTCACCGTCTTTATTGATGAGATAGCCGCCTTCACCACGACAACCTTCGGTAACCAGAACACCGGCACCGGCAATACCGGTTGGGTGGAACTGCCACATTTCCATATCCTGAGCCGGAACACCGGCACGAAGCGCCATGCCCACGCCGTCACCGGTGTTGATCAGCGCATTCGTGGTGGACTGATAAATGCGACCCGCACCACCTGTTGCCAGTACGGTTGCCAGCGCTTTGATATAAACAGTTTCACCTGTTTCGATACAAATCGCGATGACGCCGACGATAGCACCCTTCTTGTTCTTAACAAGATCAACGGCATACCACTCATTAAAAAAGGTTGTACCGGCTTTTAAGTTTGCCTGGTACAGAGTGTGCAGCAATGCGTGGCCGGTCCGGTCAGCAGCAGCACAAGTCCGCGCAGCCTGCCCGCCTTCGCCAAAGTTCTTTGACTGCCCGCCAAAAGGACGCTGGTAAATACGACCCACTTCGGTACGCGAGAACGGCATACCCATGTGATCAAGCTCAAACACCGCCTGAGGACCGACGCTACACATATACTCGATAGCGTCCTGATCTCCGATATAGTCGGAGCCTTTGACTGTGTCATACATATGCCAGCGCCAATCGTCATTCGGATCAGCACTCGCAATTGCACAAGTGATTCCGCCCTGCGCAGATACAGTATGTGAACGGGTCGGGAACACCTTAGAAATACAGGCGGTCTTTAATCCTGATTGCGCCAGCTGCAGCGCGGCACGCATACCTGCGCCGCCACCACCGACAACAATCGCTTCATAGCTAAGAGTACGAAGTTTAGTCATTGCTTATAATCCCCACAAAACCTGAACGCCCCACACAAGGTAGGTAAACATAGCGGCACCACAGACAACCTGAAACAGGAAGCGCAAACCTGTTGGCTTGATATAATCCGTGGAAATGCACCACATACCGATCCAGGCGTGTGCACCGATAGACAGCAATGCCAGCAACGTAAAGACACGCACCCAGGTCAGGTCGAACAGCGCCCGCCACTGGCCGTAATCAAGGTCGGGATTGAACAACAGATAAGACAGAATAAATAGCGCATAAAGAGCAAGGATAACGCCGGTCGCCCGCTGAATCATCCAGTCATACAGGCCGCTACGGCCAAAGCTCGTAATTGACGTTACCATATCCATACTCCTGCCAGTAAAGTTGCCAATGCACCAGCAACCAGAGTTGCCTTAGCTGCCATTGTTCCGCTCTCCAGCTCTTCACAGTAGCCGCAGTCCATGATCAGATGCTTGATACCTGCAAACAGGTGGTAAAGCAGAGCAGATACCAGCCCCCAAGCAACCAGCCTTGCAAAAAAGCTGGTCTGAAGCATATCGGCAACAGCATCAAAACTCTGTTGTGATTCCAGCGAACGATCGAAAGCAAACAGCATGAATGCAACCCCTATAAAAAGGATTACACCCGTAGCACGATGCAGAATCGATGCGACCGCGGTGAGTGGTTGTTTAATTGTGCGTAGGTCGAGGTTTACCGGTCTG
>JBFGYY010000403.1:0-3560 GCA_041587095.1 Motiliproteus sp.
CCATGCTGCATTGCAACATAATTTATTCTCGGTTGTGCGCATATTATTTAACCTATTGAATTATTGAGGAATATGTTTTTTATGGTCAATTGTTATGCCATGTGAACCGCATAGATAGTTAGCGGCAGGGATATGGATAGGTGCTGAATGGTGTTTTTAATCAGCATTATTTTTTGCATGCGGTATCTGGATGCGCGCGATCAAGGGTGTGGCTTGAACATAAAGCTCTACGGGCTGTGAATGAACAGCTTGAAAGCGGCAAATCGAATTTTAGAGGCCTGTTAGTCATCGCAGCCATCTTGCTCATGTGATCTGGAATAAGTATCACTCATCCCTTGTGCTCAAATCACGCGGTATGCCCCCAAACTGTTTCGGTGCTGGAAAAAAATACTATTTCGCGTATCATTGCTTAGACATCAAAGTAATTGCGCCCTGGTCAGTCCCGCGAAGTTGCCTTTTGTTGGATTGTGTTCCTCTGATGTCTCGTGTTACGGGGTGTTTGCTGTGGTTGGCCTCAATAGCATTGAGGTGTAAATATTAGATATGTAACTATTTTCGAGGTTTTTTTGAGTTTCTCCCCCATCGAACTACGCCGCCCTACCGCTGAAGATGGGCGCTATGTTCATCAGCTGGTCGAGCAGTGCTCGCCGCTGGACCCCAATTCCATGTACTGCAATCTGCTGCAGTCATCCCATTTTGCTGCTACATCCGTTGCTGCCGTTTCCGAGGGTAATCTGGTCGGTTTTGTGTCCGGTTACCTGGTTCCCGCACGTCCCGATACGTTGTTTGTCTGGCAGGTGGCGGTTGGCCGGCAGGCGCGGGGGCAGGGACTGGCTACGCGCATGTTGCGTCATATTCAGGCGCGACCCGAGTGTCGTGCGGTTGCCTTTCTTGAAACGAGTATCACGGCATCCAACGATGCTTCCTGGGCTCTGTTTAGAGGTCTGGCAAAGCAGCTGGATGCACCACTTAACGAAACCGTGATGTTTGACCGCGCTGAGCACTTTGGCGGTGAGCACGACACAGAGACGTTGGTGCGAATCGGACCGTTTTAAGCGATCAGCCCCCCCCTTTTTTTTTCATTACCGCGTATGCCTTAAACAAGGAACGCAGGAGAGTTTAGCGTGAAAATATTTGAAGAGATTGAATCGGAAGTTCAGAGTTATGCGCGGTCATTTCCCCGTATTTTTAACAAGGCGAAAGGGGAGTTGATTTACGACAACGAGGGTAACGAGTACCTCGACTTTCTGGCTGGGGCCGGCACGCTTAACTACGGTCATAACAACCCTTTATTTAAAGAGAAGCTGTTGGACTATATCCACAATGACGGCATCACCCATGGTCTGGATCTGCATACCAAAGCCAAGGGCGAGTTTATGGAGG
Organism: Motiliproteus sp.; assembly: GCA_041587095.1. Taxonomy (GTDB): domain Bacteria; phylum Pseudomonadota; class Gammaproteobacteria; order Pseudomonadales; family Balneatricaceae; genus Motiliproteus. The sequence goes on from JBFGYY010000403.1 coordinate 1,384, forward strand.
CGTTCAATGAGAAAATCCTCAAGCCCCGAGGTCTGGATTACGTCATGCAGTTTACCGGCCCGACCGGTACCAATGCCGTTGAGGCGGCACTGAAATTAGCTCGTAATGTAAAGGGGCGCGAAAATATCATCTCTTTTACTAACGGTTTTCACGGGGTTAGCCTCGGCGCGCTAGCGGCAACAGGTAACTCTCATCACCGCGGGGCCGCGGGCGTGAGTCTGAGCGGTACCAGTCGTATGCCTTATGATAATTACCTGGGTGATGACATCGATACCACCGCCTATTTGGATAAAGTGCTGTCAGACTCCAGTAGCGGGATCGACAAGCCGGCAGCGGTCATTGTTGAAACGGTACAGGGTGAAGGCGGGATCAACGCCGCCAGCCTGGATTGGCTGCGTAATCTGGACACCGTGTGTAAAAAACACGATGTGCTGTTAATAGTTGACGATATTCAGGCTGGCTGTGGTCGTACCGGCACCTACTTCAGTTTCGAAGAGGCGGGTATTTACCCGGATATGGTTACTCTCTCTAAATCTCTCGGCGGCTACGGGCTGCCCTTTGCGGTAGTGCTGTTCCGGCCGGAGCTTGATCAGTGGAAGCCGGGTGAGCACAACGGCACCTTCCGTGGCAATAATTTTGCGTTCGTCACCGCTAAAGCGGCTATTGATCACTACTGGAGTGATGACAAGTTCTCCCAAGATATCAAGCGTAAAGGTGAGTATGTTTCGCGTCGTTTAGATGCCATTGTCGACCAGTACGGCGAGGGTAATTTCACGACGCGCGGGCGGGGTATGTTCCAGGGGATCAACTGTGTTAATGGTGATCTGGCTGGCAAAATTACTCAGAAAGCGTTTCAGCAGGGGTTGATGATCGAAACCAGCGGTGCCGAGGATCATGTGGTGAAGTTTCTCTGCCCCTTGGTCATCAGTGACGACAACCTGAAAAAGGGTATCGATATTGTCGAGCAGGCAATTAAAGAAGTTTGCGGTAAAGAAGACTCTATTCCGGAAGTGAAAGATTATTTTGAGCCGCAACAAATCGCGGTGTAGCTCGTATTGCCAATCAGCGCTTTGAGGAGGATCTGTGAACTCTGCAATACCTCACAAGGCGCTTTCAGGATCATAACCCCTTGTAGCACAATGAATAAGGTATAGCGATGATTGTCAGAAATCTGAGTGAAGCAGAACAAAGCGGTCGCCGTATCGTCTCTCCGGATGGCAACTGGGAGAGCACGCGGCTGTTGCTGAAAGACGATAAAATGGGTTTCTCGTTTCACATCACCACCATTTACGCCGGTGCTGACTTCGAAATGCACTATCAGAATCATCTCGAGTCGGTGTTCTGTATGTCCGGCGAAGGCGAGGTCGAAACCCTCGATGACGGCAAAAAATATCCTATTGCAGCGGGCACCGTGTATATTCTCGATAAGCATGATCGTCATGTGCTGCGGGCTTTCAAAGAGATGAAAATGGCGTGCGTGTTCAATCCGCCGCTAAACGGCAAGGAAGTCCACAATGCCGAAGGTGCTTACGAATTAGAGGCCGAAGCTGTCACTGCTTAAATGAACGATTGCAAGCCGCGAAAGAGCCTGTTTGCAGGTAACCTGGCTGACTAAGCGAATGGCTCCCGCTCAACATCAAGCCAGCACGAAGAGGCTCTCATTGTTTCTAATGGGGGCTTTTTTGTGCGATTAGCTTGGCGGTCCGATAGTTTTCAGGATGCGTAAAAAGTGGTCGAGCACTGACTCGGGCGCTTAAGATCAGGCGGCCCCACGCACTACCTCCGATGATTACTAGTGGGATAATTTTCTCAAGACGAAAAAAAGGAGCGCTTAGCGCTCCTTTTTTAATGGTCTAACGGCAACTTAAACTTAGTTGCGGTTTTCCATTTGTGCTTTGATCAGATCACCGATGGTGGTCGGACCAGCAGCTGGCTCAGACTGAGGCTGCTTGTTGAGATGCTGGATAGCAGCTTTCTCTTCAGCAACGTCTTTCGCCTTGATGGACAGTGCGATAATGCGGTTCTTGCGATCGATCATGGAGATCTTCGCTTCAACTGCAGCGCCTTCCTTCAGAACGTCACGTGCGTCTTCAACGCGCTCGCTGCTCAGTTCGGAAGCTTTCAGAGTGGCTTCGATGCCTTCTGCCAGCTCAACAACTGCACCCTTAGCGTCTACA
>JBFGYY010000404.1:0-3550 GCA_041587095.1 Motiliproteus sp.
AAGCCTAGACAAACTCAAGGAACGCTAATTATGCCAGAATCTATCGATGTCAATGCGCAGTTAAGCGCGATGGCAGAACGGCTGCAGCGTTATCTGCAGGCGCGCAACATTCAAGATCCCCTTTTGGTGGGTATTCGAACCGGTGGTGTTTGGTTGGCTGAAAAGCTCCACAAGCAGCTGGGCGTCGAATCGGCGCTGGGTGTTTTGGATATCAGTTTTTACCGGGACGATTTTACTCGGGTCGGCATGAATCCCAAGGTGATGCCGTCGGACCTGCCGTTAACAACCGAAGACCGGCATGTGGTGCTGATCGATGATGTGATTATGTCAGGCCGGACCATTCGCGCCGCGTTGAATGAATTGTTCGATTATGGTCGTCCCGCATCGGTAACGCTGGTTGCTTTATTAGACCTGGAGGCGCATGAGTTGCCAATCCGTGCCGATGTGGTGGGGCTGACCCTGTCGTTGGCGCCGGGCCAGCAGATAAAGCTCTGCGGCCCGGATCCGCTGCACTTTAAACTGGAGCAGCGAAAGCCGTGAGCATGACCGCCGCTTTTTATGTCTGTAAATCCACTCCTGCCCGGGAGTGCCGTCCGTGGAACCCCCAATAATGACAAAGTTGACAGATCCAACCCGGCTTCAGCTCACCGCTGACGGAGAGCTGCGCCATTTTTTGACGACCGAAGGAGCCAGCCGCGAATTACTGCGCGAAATACTCACCACGGCGGATTCGTTTGTGGATATGAATAGTCAGTCGGTTAAGAAGGTACCGTTACTGCGTGGCAAGACCGTGGTTAATTTGTTCTTCGAGAACAGTACCCGCACCCGCAGCACCTTTGAACTGGCCGCCAAGCGTCTGTCGGCGGATGTGCTGAATCTCGATATCGGCACCTCCTCCGCGAAGAAAGGTGAAACCCTTAAGGATACCCTGCAGAATTTACAGGCGATGGCCAGCGACATGTTTGTGGTACGCCATCACGACAGCGGCGCTGCGCACTTTATCGCCCAGCACGTGACGCCGGATATCGCTATTATCAACGCCGGAGACGGGCGTCACGCACACCCGACGCAGGGGATGCTGGACATGTTGACGATCCATCGACACAAAGGCGATTTCTCCGCGCTGAAAGTAGCGATTGTCGGCGATATTCTGCACTCGCGGGTGGCTCGCTCCGAAATTCATGCCTTGCGGGCGCTGGGTGCCGGAGAGATCCGGGTTATTGCGCCGAAGACTTTGCTGCCACGGGGGCTTGAGGCCCTGGGTGTTAAGGTTTATTACGACCTGGCGCAGGGCTTGAAAGATGTGGATGTGGTCATTATGTTGCGCCTGCAGCTGGAGCGCATGGCGAGTGCGTTTCTGCCCAGCCAGAGTGAATTTTATAAATTGTATGGCCTGACCCGCGAGCGTTTGCAGCTGGCGCATCCCGAGGCGATCGTTATGCACCCGGGGCCGATTAACCGGGGCGTGGAGATCGAGTCTGAAGTCGCTGACGGCTGTCAGTCGCTGATACTCAAGCAGGTCGGGTATGGGATCGCCGTGCGCATGGCTGTCATGTCCATGGCAATGAGCGGACAGACGCGTCAGGCTGCCGCATTGACTGAAACTGTCAGATAGATAAGGGCTACAGATGAAGATTCAAATCACGGGTGGCCGTGTTATCGATCCGGCAAACCAGCTCGATGCCCGTCAGGATCTGTATATTGATGCGGGTTATATTGTTGCCCTGGGGCAGGCTCCGGCCGGCTTTGTTGCCGACCGGGTTATCGACGCCAGCGGGCAGATCGTTTGCCCCGGTCTGATTGACCTGCAGGCCCATTTACGCGAGCCTGGCGATACCCGTAAAGGCACCATCGCCAGTGAAACCGCAGCGGCGGTGGCGGGCGGCGTTACCACGCTGTGTTGTCCGCCCAATACCCTGCCGGTTCTGGATAGCACCGCGGTGGCGCGCCTGATCCAGGATAAGGCGGATGAAGCCGGTCTGGCTCGCGTGCTGCCTCTCGGGGCTTTAACCCGGGGGCTTGAAGGCGACCAGCTGAGCAATATGGTGGCGTTGCAGGAGGCGGGTTGCGTCGCGCTGGCCAATGCCCGTCACCCGATCCCCAGTACGCAAACGCTGATGCGTTGTATGGAGTATGCAGCGACCTTTGATCTGCTGCTGATGCTGCACGCCAAGGATGCGGATCTGACGGCCGGGGGCTGCGCGCATGACGGTATCACCTGTACCCGCCTCGGGTTGCCGGGCATTCCCGAAACGGCAGAAACCCTGGACGTTGCGCGCTGTCTGCTACTGGCCGAGCAGACCGGTGTCCGGCTGCATCTGTGCCAGCTGTCTGCACGCCGTTCGATGCAGCTGGTACGCGAAGCGCAGCAGCGCGGCGTGGCGGTGACGGCCGATGTGGCGGTTCCCTATCTGCTGCTGTGTGATGAAGACCTGGATGGATTCAGCAGTGATTATCATCTGGATCCGCCGCTGCGCGATCGGTGCGATATGGCCGGCTTGCGGGAAGGACTAGCAAGCGGCGTGATTACCGCGATCTGCTCTGATCACCAGCCACAAGATGCGGCGGCCAAGGAAGCACCTTTCGCATCTACCGAGCCGGGTATGATCGGTTTGGAAACCTTATTGCCGTTAACCTTGCGACTGGTCGAAGACAACGTGCTGACCCTGGATCAGGCTATTCGCAAGTTGACCGCAGGCCCTGCTGCGGTGCTGGGGCTGGATCTTGGACACCTGTCGGTGGGTGCCAGCGCGGATATATGTATTTTCGATCCGACGAAACAGTGGTCACTGACGGAGGCGGCTACCCGCTCTAAAGGTTTGAATTCGCCGTTTATGGGTGAAAAATTAACCGGTCAGGTAAGCTGTTCGCTGTTGAAGGGACGGGTGGTTTACACAGGGTAATACCAGGCATGCGGCCTCTGTGTTCAAGGGGTCGCATGACTTGAATGGCCGGGCGTTATTGAGAGCCGGGCTGGTGGCGTTCTGACGGTTTTTTCCGGCCGGTTTTCGCCGCTTGGCGTGAACCTAGAAATCCAGGTAGTCTTCGTCCTCTTCCTGCAGGAAGAACATGTCGCCATCTTCTTTGGTATTTTTGATACGCTGCTGCAGCTCGGGATTCGCTTCGGCGGACAGTTTTATCATCAGGCGCAGATCGTTGGCCGAATCGGCATGGGCCAGTGCATCTTCGTAGGTAATTCGCCCCTCTTCGAACAGATGAAACAGCGACTGATCGAAGGTCTGCATCCCGGCATTATTCGATTTTTTCATCAACTCTTTCAGTTCATGCACATTGCCTTTGCGGATCAGGTCTGAAGCCAGCGGAGTGTTGAGCAGGACCTCAATGGCCGCAACCCGGCCTTTGCCGTCGACCGTGGGTACCAGCTGCTGGGCAACAATCGACTTCAGGTTCAGCGACATATCCATCCACATCTGGGCGTGGTGTTCGGGACCGAAGAAGCTGATGATCCGGTCCAGCGCCTGGTTGGCGTTGTTTGCGTGCAGGGTCGCCAGGCAGAGGTGACCTGTTTCCGCAAACTGCAGGCCGTAGC
>JBFGYY010000405.1:0-3540 GCA_041587095.1 Motiliproteus sp.
GAACTCGCGACCCCAACCTTGGCAAGGTTGTGCTCTACCACTGAGCTATTCCCGCTTTACTCTGAGCTACTGCTCAAGTGCTGCGTATTATAAAGACCTGCTTGTGCATGTCAATAAGATACAAACCGTTGTAACTAATTGATATCTTCTGCGACCCCTCTCTGTGCAAACCCCTAATCAGCCGTCCGATAATCATGGCAAGGAATTCACTGTTAAAGCTGTTCTTTCAAGATGTTAAGACCCCATTTAAGGATCGCTCCGTACCGCAAAAGCCAGCGAGACCTCAGTAACGCTTTGGCTGTCAGTTTTAGCCGATGAGCATCATGATCACTTCCTACCGCCCTGCTAGCTGTTACAGCCAATGACAACGATCAACCTTTCTGTTTTTGAATGACACACCAAATTCCATACGTTTATCATACGCGGCCATCTTCTCTATCCAACGGAGGTTTTTCACTTTGAGTAACCTATTCGCGCTGCTTGGCATCTTACTTCTTAGCGGCTGCAGCTCGCTTGGCCCGCAATCGGTTGTAATCGATCCAACATTAGATATTCAAGCAGAAGCAGCTCGGGACAGGCGCGTTACAGTCATCATCCAGGACCGGCGCCCGCTTGAAATCATCGGTAGTCGTGATAGCGCCAACCCGGATAACAGCCTGATCCGGCTTAGCCGTCCTTTGAGTAGCAGCTTATTATCGAGCGCGCGACTGGCATTGCAAGAACTGGGGTACACACCGGTGTCCCGGGGAGGAGATGTTTCGCTAACGCTGTTTATCGAAGAGCTCAGCTACAAACCAAGCCTGGATACCATCATCAAGGTAAGCATCATCGCCAGAGCTGAAAATCTTTATCAGCTTCGCGAATCCCGCTTCAATACCGAGCAAAGACACCACACGCTACGCCCTCCGAGTAAAGATATGAATCAACGCATCATCAACGACGCTCTCGCAGAGACCTTAAATCGGTTATTTAACGACCAAAAAATCCTGACCATCTTTGATCAATAAACGCTGGCCTGGCTTAACGCCCCAGACCCCGTTGTCACACACTTTACGGATAACGTTAAATCAGACCAAAAGACCAGCACATATGAGTCAGCCTTAACCCGCTGACTTGTAGCGATGGTCACGCTGTATGAGTTAATGGGGCGTTGCGGAAGGATTCAGCAACTTACAGATCGCGCACCAGCTCCGGCCAGGCGGCCTTAAGATAAACAAGCATCGACCAAAGCGTCAGAACGGCTGCACCATCCAGCGTCACTATTCCGGCGTAAGAAAGCGCGGAATGCGGCACGCCCGCGAGCAGCCCCACGATCGCCATCATCTGCAGCGCCGTCTTTATTTTACCGACCATCGACACCGCTACGCTGGCGCGCTTACCCAGCTCCGCCATCCACTCACGTAAGGCCGATATCACAATTTCACGCCCCACTATCACCATAGCCGGTAACGTCACATAGATTTCACCGTAGGTTTCTACCAGCATAACCAATGCAACGGCGACCATTAACTTATCGGCGACAGGGTCCAGAAATGCCCCCAGTGCGGTTGATTGCTCAAGCTTACGCGCCAGATACCCATCCAGCCAATCCGTTAATGCAGCGATAGTAAATATCCCGGCCGAAGCTTTACCACTCCAATCATAGGGCAGGTAATAAACCAGCACGACACAGGGAATGAGCGCGATGCGTAAGCATGTAAGTATATTTGGGATGTTCATTAAAAATCCGTTGACTGTAAAATGTCAGTCGCGATGTAAGTAAGCGTATATTTCTTCCGCCATAGGGCGACCAATGGTAGAGACTTTTGCAATTTCTTCAACACTAGCCCGTCCAATTTCCTGCAAGCCGCCAAAATATTGCAACAACGCCTTGCGACGTTTGGGCCCAACACCCGGCAGATCTTCCAGCGTTGAACTGCGGCGCTTCTTATCCCGACGCTGTCGGTGACCTGAGATAGCGAAGCGATGCGACTCATCGCGAATATGCTGCAACAGGTGGAGCGCCTGCGAACCCGCGACGACCTCTAAGCTGCCGCTATCGGTGACCAATAGAAGTTTTTCAAGCCCTGGTTTTCGGGTGACACCTTTTGCTATACCCAGCACCAGAACATCAGTAATCTGAAGCCCTGCCAGAACAGCCTTTGCCTGACTAATCTGGCCTTTGCCACCATCAATGACCAGCACATCCGGCAGCCTCCCCTCGCCTTTCACCAGCTTCTCATAACGCCGCTGCAAAGCCTGCTGCATGGCCGCATAATCATCGCCAGGAGTTATGCCTTCAATGTTAAAGCGGCGGTAATCGGCTTTAAGGGGGCCCTGATCTCCAAAAACAACACAAGATGCGACGGTCAATTCACCGGAACTATGACTGATGTCGAAGCACTCCATGCGCTGAATAGGCGAATCCAACCCTAACGATTCCTGGAGCGAGATAAATCGCCGATGCATACTTTCTTTGCTGGCGAGATAGCTGCTTAACTGCTGCTCCGCATTACTGGTAGCCAGACGTATCCAGGAAGCTTTTTGGCCGCGCACCTGGCTCTGGATGCTAACGGGCTTAACGCGTATATCACCCAGAGCCTGTTCCAGACTAGCCTTTGCTTCTGGCTCATGACTGGTTAGCAATGTGCCGGGGAGTGGGTGCCCGTCATTCTGAAGGTAATACTGACCGATAAAGCTACTGAGCAACTGTGATTCAACGGCGTCAAGAGGCAGGCGTGGATAGTGAGACTTACTCCCTACTACGCGTCCATCTTTGACGAAGAGCTGGTGAATACACGCGCTGCCGTTACTGATTGCACAGGCGATAACATCCGCATCGCCGTGGTGCCCGGATACGTTTTGCTGCTCCTGAACTTTCTGCAAACTGCCGATCTGGTCTCTGAGCACAGCCGCTTCTTCAAACTGCAAGACAGCGGCCGCCTTCTCCATCGCAGCGACCAGCTCCTGCTTCACTTCCTGACTATTCCCTTGCAACAACATAAGAGCCCGGCGAACATCGTCCGCGTAAGCTTCCTTGCTGATCAGACCAACGCAGGGCGCAGTACACCGGCCGATCTGATGCTGTAAGCACGGGCGACTGCGATTAGCAAAAAAGCTGTCTTCACACTGACGAATGCGGAAAACTTTTTGCAGGAGCTTGAGGCTTTCTTTTACAGCACCACTACTGGGGAACGGACCAAAATAACGCCCTTTGCGTCGCTTGCCGCCACGTAAATATACCAATGCCGGAAAGTCATGCTCGCTCGATACAAATACATAAGGGTAAGATTTATCATCACGTAACAGGATGTTGTAAGGCGGGCGCAGCTGCTTAATCAGGTTCTGTTCCAGCAGTAACGCTTCGGTTTCACTACCGGTAACGGTTAACTGAATGGCGCGTATCTTTTCGACCAGCGCGCGAGTTTTAACCGACAAACCACTGGCACGAAAGTAACTCGCCAACCGAGCCCTGAGATTATTTGCCTTGCCGACATAAAGGACCTCACCTTCAGCCCCCAGCATCTGATAGACACCGGCTCGCTCGGTCGTTCGAGCCAC
>JBFGYY010000406.1:0-3536 GCA_041587095.1 Motiliproteus sp.
AATATCAATGCCAAAAAAGCAAAACCGATACCAAAAACAAAACAGATGTCAAAATCATGTTTACCCAGCCGCGCTTGAAGAATATTTACCCTTCTCTATCACCCCGCCGTTGTTCTGTTGCCTGATTCGTGAGTGCATTTCAGGCACGCGCCAGTTATTTACTTTCCAATGTATGCACACCGTCCCAGTCGCCGCCCGGGGGCTGCTGCTGAAATGTGCGTATCCGTTGCCGATACAGCGGATACGGGTGAGGGCCTAAGGCGCTGTTTTCCAACTCACAAAACAATCGCTCAGCCTCATCCCAGGCTTGCTGCTGATAACAATCCATCGCCCGCTGATGAATATCGAGCAGTTCGAGCGCGCACGAATCACCCGCAACCAGAGGTTCATAGATCGCCACGGCTTCCTGTTTACCCTTAACCCGGACCCGGTCCAGCAGGCGAAACGGATGATCCGGCACCTGAGCCACCAGCCCTTCACTAACCACCAGCTCAACGCCGTAATACTTGGTCAGCCCCTCCAGCCGCGAGCCCAGATTAACCGCATCCCCCAAGACGGTGTAGGCCATGCGAAAGCGCGAGCCCATGTTGCCGACGCTCATCTCGCCGCTGTTCAGACCGATGCCGATTTTGACCGGCGGCAGCCCCTCGGCTGCCAGCTCCCGATTCAGGGCCGGCAGATGCGCCAGCATCGCCATTGCCCCCTGCAGTGCGTGGCGCGCATGCTGGGGGTCCGACAGGGGGGCCCCCCAGAACGCCATCACCGCATCGCCGATATATTTATCGATGGTGCCGCGATACTCATGAATCACTTCGGTCATGGGCGAAAGATAAATATTCATCAGTCGTGTTAACTGACGCGGCGTCAGCTTCTCAGACAGCGTGGTGAAACCGCGGATATCGGAAAATAAGACGGTCATCTGACGGCTCTCACCACTCATGCCGAAATCACTGCTTTCGCTCTGCATCTCATCCACCAGCGCCGGGGGAACGTACTGGCCAAAGAGGTTATTCAGCCGCTGATGGCGCCGCGTTTCGATGGCGTAACCCAGCAGCTGCTGCAGGGCATACAAAACGATCAGTACCAGCAGTGGCGGCGCGAGTGGCAGCACATGTCCCGCCTGTTGCCAGAGCATCAGGTTGCCACCGACCACCAGCGCGCCCAACAGCCCGGCGACCAGTAATGACCAGAGTGCGCCCAGATAGGTCGGCACAAAGACCATCAACAGACCGATAATCAGACACTGCAACAGGTTGGCACCGCGCATGTAATCCGGGCGACTGAGCAGGGTTTCATCGAGCATAGCGGCGATCAGATTGGCATGCACTTCAACCCCGGCGTAGGCGTTTTGCACGGGCGTGGCCCGCAAGTCCAGCAGACCCGCCGCGCTGGTGCCGACCAGCACGATAGCCCCTTCCAGCGTCTGAGCAGCTGCGCTGCCGTCCAGTACGTCGCTGGCCGATACGTAAGGAAAGCTCCCCTGACGCCCCCTGTAAGGCACCAGCACCGCCCCCTGCGGATCCACCGGTATTTTCAGCCCATCCAGATCCAGCTGCTCCAGCGTGCCCTGCTTTCCGGCACCGTGTAATGACAACGCATTACTGCCAAACAGGCTCTGCATCACCGCCAGCGACAACGAGGGGTAGAATGCCTCCTCATAGCGCTGCAACATCGGCACGCGCCGATATACGCCGTCGCTATCGATCAGGGGGTTATCAAAAAAACCGCCGCCATCGGCATACTGCTGCAGTAACGCCAGGTTAGCGCTGTAACCCGGCGCTGTTCGAATCTGATCGACCATGGCGCCCGGGTCAGGCACCGCCAGGGGGGAAGGTAGCGCCCCGGTGCGCAGGTTCTGCTGGTTGCCGAAGGTGTAGCCCAGCACCACAGGCAGTCCTTCGAAGCTTCGGGCCAGCTGCAGATCCGGATCCAGCTCGGCCAGCATACGCGTCAACGGCTCGGCCAGCAGGGGGTAGTGATCCTGCATGCGCGACTGAATACGGGCCAGGCCGGCCAAACGGTCCGACTCCGCAAAGACCATATCGAAGCCAAGAATCGAGATGCCGTAGTGGTTGAATAACTGATCGACCAGTGTCGCCAGACGTTCGCGCGGCCAGGGCCAGCGCCCCTCCTTGCCCAAACTGGCCTCATCGATATCGACGATGACGACGCGCGGGTCCTGATCGGATTGCAAATTCAGGCGCATACGCCAGTCATAGAGCTGCTGCTCAGGACGCTGCAGAAAGCTGCTATCGGGGGCCAGCCCCGGGCCTGCCAGCAGAATCAACAACGCCAACGCCGCCAGCAATATACGCAGCTGTCTGGGGCTTAACATCATTCGCTGCTGGTAATCAGGTGCAGCTGTTTGAAGTCGATATCGCCCTTGATGATCTTGACGATGCCATCCTGCAGCAAGGTGCGCATGCCATCACGCATCGCCTGCTCCTTGAGCTTATCCGCCGTCGCACTGTTGTAGATCAGTTCGCGCAGCGCCGGGGTTACGCGCAGAAGTTCGTGCACCCCGGTTCGCCCCCGGTAGCCGGTCATATTGCAGCGTTCGCATCCCACCGGCCGGTGAAGAAGGGTGCCGCTCTCAGCCAGACCCAGTTCGTCGGCCCAGGCTTCCCCATACTGACGTAAGAGATAGGCGCTTTCATCGGCGTCGGCCGCGTAGCTCTCTTTGCACTGCGGGCACAGCGTGCGTACCAGTCGCTGGGCCAGAATACCCAGGCAGGCATCCGAAAAATTAACCGGGTCGATGCCCAGATCGAGTAACCGGGTCACGGTTTCGGAGGCCGAATTGGTATGCAGCGTCGACAGCACGAGGTGGCCGGTCAGAGAGGCCTCGACTCCGATATGCGCCGTTTCCCGGTCCCGCATCTCACCAATGAGGATAATATCGGGATCGGCGCGCAAAAACGCCCGCAACGCGGCGGCGAAATCGAAACCGATTTTGGGCTGTACCTGCACCTGCTGCAGACCGGGCTGGGTGATTTCGACCGGGTCCTCCGCGGTCCAGATTTTCTTTTCCGGGGTATTCAGCCGACCAAGAATAGCGTGCAGGGTACTGGTTTTACCCGAGCCGGTAGGCCCAACCACCAGAAAAACGCCATGGGGCCGGGTCAGAATTGTCTCCACCTGCCCGGCAACCCGCGGGGATAAATTCAGCTGTTCAAAACGCAGGGCATCACCGGTGGACAGCAGACGCATCACCACCGACTCATGGTTGACGGTCGGCACGGTAGCTACCCGAACTTCCAGCAGCTGGCCCTGAATACGGATGCCAAACTTGCCATCCTGCGGTTTGCGTTTCTCGGAAATATCCAGCCCCGACTGAATCTTGATACGCGATACCGCCGCCGGAACGTGACTGGCGGGAATCTGAATAATCTCCTGACACACACCGTCGATGCGCATCCGTACCCGCGCCGGCTCTTTGCCTTTACCCGGCTCAAGGTGGATATCCGAGGCGCCCAACCGCTTGGCGTCCATCAACACCCGGTTGACCAGCCGAACCACGGCCGGCGCCTCGTCGG
>JBFGYY010000407.1:0-3531 GCA_041587095.1 Motiliproteus sp.
AGCGGGTCACATTTGGGTGCAAATCAACAACCTTCTCTCTCTCGGTACAAGAACCGACCAAATTCACCTATATTTTCAGCCGCCGCACCGGCGCCAGCCGTTGGTACGATGTGGCTGTGGACCTAACCGTGCAACCCGGCGCGGAGGCCAGAACGATTCCTGTGGACATCAAGCCCGGCTCCTGTCCCAACCCACTAAACCCCCGCCGCGCCGGGGTGTTGCCGCTGGCCATTCTCGGAAGTGATGCGCTGCAGGTCAGCAGTATTGACGTTGATTCTATTCGCCTAGCCGTGAATGGAAACGTCCTGGAAAATCTGGTTCCGCTTCGCGTATCTGTTGAGGACGTAGGGACTCCGCATATTTTGACGTCCCGTGATCGCCTGGATTGTACGGTAGCGGGCCCCGATGGTTTTGAGGATCTCGCTTTAAAATATGCCAACCGGGAGTTGACCCTCGCCCTGGAAGAAGCTCTGGGACGTGCTCTTGTCCGTGCCGAAACACTGACTATTTCGCTGCGGGCTGAAATTAACACAGACCATCCAGATGGAAATACCTGCAGCAATATACTTGAAGGCGAAGATGTCATCTGGGTGACGCCCCGAAGAAAGTAGGTAACTTGCCGCGCCGTAGCTTAGAAGGCGCGCTGGTGCGCCTCCTTAGCCACTCGTTTTGCAAAATTTTGCGAAAAATGTCTTCTGACATTTCAGCAAGCTACATTAATGAACCGTGCAGACCATGCAGGGATCAAAACTTCTGACAATATGCTGCACCGCGACCGGATCCGTTTCGCCGGCACCGACCGCTGTCCCTTGCAGTGCCTGCTCCAAGGCCCCGGGCTGGCCGAGGCTGTCGCGGGGGGAGAAGTTCCAGGTGGTGGGGGCGATAATCTGGTAGTTACTGATCAGGCCGTCGCGCACCTCGACCCAGTGACCGAGACTGCCCCGTGCGGCTTCGATCATGCCGACGCCGATACCATCGACCAGCGGGCCGGGTGACTGATAGCAGGGTTGATTGGGACGCAGCTGGCGGGCCCAGCCTTCCATCGCGATAACGACCCGTGCGACTTCCACCAGACGCATCACAACCCGGTTACGCACATTCGCGGCGGAGTCGTTGACCAGATCCTGTGCCAAAGGGTGACCGGCGATCAGCTGCCGCGCCAGTGCACCCACCTCCATCACCTGCCCGTTCAGACGCGGCGCCTTGCACCAGCTGTAACCCTGTTCGTTGCTCATATCCGGTAGCGTTTCACCGTCGGCGGGTGACAGCTGCGGCGATGACTGGCGCATCCAGCTATGACTGACATCTTCACGGATCTGCGCGCAGTCCAGCGGCTGCGGACTGGTATTCCAGATACCCGCGGGGAACAACTTCTCCCCCTCGACCGGGTAATTGCCGTAGCTCATAAAGGCGGCGTCGGCACGCCCCAGCTGCTGCAGCGACTGTTGATCGGCGATGCTCAGGAACAGGGCCAGATCGGAGTCGCCGCCCCGCCCTGCTGCCCACTGCTGCAACGCCGACAGGCTATTCAGCTCGGCGATCTCCTCCAGCGCGGCCCCAAAGGTAACCGTCTCGAGAAAACGTCGAAAGCCCGCCAGCACCGCCAGAATGCGCAGGCGCTCCTGGGGCTGAATACCTTTGGACAGTCCGCCGGGCTGGATCGCCAGGCTGTGGGGCCACTTACCGGCTAGGATGCCCATCAGGTGCAGGAACTCGGCACGAGCGGGTATCAACTGCGCCGCCGCACTACCGGTCACCGCCTTAAAGCGGGCGGCTACCTGCTCAAACCAAGGCTGATCCCGATAGCAGTCGCGGGCAAAATCCGGCATAAAAAACAGATAAAAATGGCTGATATGGTCGGCGACATTTTCATTGGCCAGGATCAGGTTGGTCGCCAGCTGACCATTCAGCGGTACGGCCGCCTGCTGTAACTGGGCCAGCGCGTTGGCGGCGGCGACGGATTGCGACACGGAACAGATACCGCAGATGCGGGGAGTGTAAACCATGGCATCCTGCGGACGCTTGCCGCGCAGGATCTGCTCGAAGCCGCGATAAAGGGTGCAATTGATCCAGGCGGCACGGACCTGCTGCGCATGAATATCCAGCTTTACTTCCAGATCCCCTTCTACACGGTTAAAGGGGCCAATCACCAGTTTTGTCACGCAGGATTACCGTTTCTTGTTATGCAGATGAATTTTTGGCGCGACCCGAACATGGTCTGCCCTGGCATTTTCTTTCAGCCGTACCGGCGTTGCGGCCTTCGACAGGGATGACAGCGCCACAAACCAGGCCTTGGGCATATCGGTCGGCAACCCCACCGGGATGCCCGCCAGTTTGGGGGTCTGCTGGAAGTCATGCCCCGGCTCTTCGAATTCAGGTGCGGTGCAGTTAATGCAAGCAAACCCGCCCCGGGTACAGGAACCCTGACCATTCCAGAGGCGAATATTGCAATCGCCATGAGCCTGGGTAGCAATACAGCCCATGTTCTCCATCAGACAGCCGTTATCCGAGGGTTGCAACGAACTGGCCTTGTACTCATAAAACTCGTTGCGCGGGCAACCGTGGTGCACCAGATGATCGCTGTAGCTGCGCGGGCGGCCCAGCGCATCCATAGCTTCGGCTGTAAACTCGCCCAGCGCCACGGACAGCAGGGTTTCGGTAATCCAGTTCGGGTGCGGCGGGCAACCGGCGACGTTGATGACGCCTAACCCGTCGCGCGTAGTAAAATCAGCACCCAGGGCACCGCCACGCTGCTCTCCGTCAAAACTCAGGCCGCGAACCTCGCCAGGGTTGCTGCCCCCGGAGGTGATGCCGCCATAAGCCGCGCAGGAGCCCACCGCAATCACATGGCGCGCCCGGGCCGCGAGCTGGCTGATCCAGGTCATCATCGGGGTACCGGTTCCGCTCAGAATATGAAACGCGCCGCTGCCGTCGGGGCCGGTCACAACCGCGCCCTCGATACAGAGCAGATCAAGGGCGATATGACCGTCACGCACCTGCGCCAGCAGATCACGCACGTCGCTGCCACTCGCTTCGCTGAGCGAAGGGTGCCAAAGCAGACGGATCCCCGCTGCCGCCAAAGACGCCTGCAAGTCGGGTGATTCGGCATTGAGCAGTGACATGGTGCAGCCGCCGCAGCCACCGGACTGCAGCCAGAGTAAATTCAGCACAGCCGGCCCCCCTGAAGCGTTGGTAACATTAAAAGCGTCTTCAGTATCTGTTGTTGCTTAAGGCCGAAAACAAAACCGTGGTTGGCACTGTTGCCTGACTGATAACTCATAGCGATTGCTGCCCTTCTCCCCGGGGTAGTTCCAGTAAAAATCTGCAGCCTCCCTCGGGACGGTTTTCGACCTGCAACGTGCCGCCGTGCTCGGCAACAAGGCCATAACTCAGCGACAGGCCGAGCCCGGTCCCTTCGCCGACCGGTTTGGTGGTAAAAAACGGCTCAAACACCCGGGAGAGATTCTCCGGCGCGATACCCGGGCCATTATCGGTGAGGCTGAAACAAGCGCAGCCAGGCCCGAGCGTTAC
>JBFGYY010000408.1:0-3506 GCA_041587095.1 Motiliproteus sp.
CAGCTGATCGCACAGGACAGCGGGCAGATCGCCGATGTACTGACCGACTTGAGGGTACAAAAGGCATCGGTAACCCGGCATATCAAGGCGCTGAACGCCTGGGCGAGCCAACCTACTACACAGGGGGGAAGCAGTGACCCCTGGACGGTGCCGGAAACCGTCGTTAAGGCCCATAA
This sequence comes from Motiliproteus sp., assembly GCA_041587095.1. Classification (GTDB taxonomy): domain Bacteria; phylum Pseudomonadota; class Gammaproteobacteria; order Pseudomonadales; family Balneatricaceae; genus Motiliproteus. Next base: position 177 of record JBFGYY010000408.1, read on the forward strand.
ATATCTGGTGACTGACCAGTTGAAAAAGCTGGCGGAACAGGAGATAGAGGCGCCGGACTGTCTGCTGGCCTTTGATGCGGCCTTCTCCACCTGGCAGAGCGGTATCACGGGCTGTCCCTGGCTGCTCAGCACCGCATTTACCTGGATCTGCCGGCAAATTGAGCGTGAGAAAGCGCGGCTGGGGCAGATCTCGCCAGACGATCTGCTCAGCGATCTGGGGCAAGCGCTGGCTCACCCGGAGCTGGGGGAGCGACTGGCGGCCAAAATCCGCAGCTCTTACCCCGTCGCCATGATCGATGAGTTTCAGGATACCGATCCGCTGCAGTACGAAATCTTTACCCGGGTGTATGCTCAGCAGGCCGATAAGGCGCTGTTGATGATTGGCGATCCGAAGCAGGCGATCTACGGCTTTCGCGGCGCCGATATCTTCACCTATATGCAGGCCAAGAGTGCGGTTCAAGAACCGCAGCGCCATACCCTGAAGAAAAATTTCCGTTCCACCCGCTCCATGGTAACGGGGGTGAACGCCCTGTTTGAACACGCCGAGGCGCCGTTTATCTTCTCCCGTCAGATCGGGTTTGACAGTGTCGACAGCCAGCATCAGGACCCGGCTGACGGGCTGGTCTGGGAAGGCCGCTTGCTGCCGGCCCTGAGTTTCTGGCACGCGGCGCAGCAGGATATTAAAAAAGCCGATCTCTACGACAGGCTGAACGCGCAGACGGCGCAGCGGATCAGTGAATTGCTGACGGCGGCCCAGGCCGGGCAGGCAAACCTTGAGGGGCGGGCGTTGCAGCCACGGGATATCGCCGTGCTGGTGCGCAGCCGACGCCAGGCCGAGACCATCAGAGCCGCGCTGGCCCAGCGCAATATTCGCAGTGCCTTTCTGAGTCGGGAAAACGTCCTGGGCACTCCGGTAGCCGCCGAACTGCTGCAGGTGTTGCTGGCGATTCGCGAGCCGCGTAACGGCCGTTACCTGACGGCCGCACTGGCCGGATCGCTGGTAAGCTGGCCGGCGGAGCAGTTACAGCAGCTGCGCGAGGACGAAACCCGCTGGCAGTTGCACCAGCAGCAGTTCCAGCACTTTCATGACCTCTGGCTCGACAAAGGCATCATGGCGGCGTTGCGCAGTTGGATGGTGGCCTACGCGGTGCCGCGCACCCTGCTGGCTAACGCTGAAACCGGCGAGCGCACCCTGACCGACCTGCAGCATCTGGTGGAACTGGTGCAGGAGAAATCCCGTGAGCTGCAGGGCGCTCAAGCACTGCTGCACTGGTATATTGAAGCGACGGGCAGTGCCCGGCCCGAGAACGAGCGTGAGCAGCTGCGCCTGGAAAGCGACCAGGATCTGATCCAGATCGTCACCATCCACCGCAGCAAAGGGCTGGAATACCCGGTGGTGTTTCTGCCCTTTGCGGCGAGCTACTACGCTGCCAAAGAGCCGCTCTACCATGAGCGCGAGACCGGCGGCGAAGAGCTGCCCGCGGCGCATTATGACTTTCATTTTGCCGCACAGGCGCTGGAATTGAGTGAAGAGGAGCGGCTGGCCGAGGACCTGCGTTTGCTGTACGTGGCCCTGACCCGGGCCAAATGCCTGTGTTATGTCGGCATCAGCGAGCCGGCAGAACGGCTCGCTGACTCGGCACTGGGTTACCTGTTTAAGAACAATCGCCTGTTGTCTGGCGCGCCAGCAACAGACGACCAAGGTGCCGGCTCCCCGGGCGCTGAGATCGATCCTGCCGCGGTGGTCAACGCCCTGCGCGACGCCGTCGGTGGCCAGGCGGTCGGCCTGGAGCTGGTCGACCAGGTGGCGCAAACCCTGTTTAGTCCGGATCAAACGGCCTCGGCAACCCCCCTGCGTGCGCTGGCTTTCGGCGGCTATATCAATGACAGCTGGCGCACCACCAGTTACAGCGGGCTGGTGAAGAATCACGCCGAGCTGAGTGCGCGGCCGGGGGTGGAAGATGAGCCCAACGAGCCGGCGCCGCCCCTTGCGCAAGAGCAGGAGGCCGAGCCGGATGCCAAGGATCGTTTCAGTTTCCCCAAAGGGGCCAAAGCGGGGGACTTTCTGCACCATGTGCTGGAACAGCAGCGTTTTGCTGACAATGAACCTGGGGAATTGGCCGCGCTGGTTGCCGGCAGTCTGGCGGGCAGCGGCTATCCGGAGCCCGAACTATGGACACCGGTGGTCAGCCACTGGCTGGAAGAGGTGCTGGATACGCCACTCCGGGTCGACGCCGCGCAGCCTTTTTCCGCGACCGGCCTGCGCTTGGGTGCCCTGAGCATGCAGCAGCTGCTACCGGAGATGGAGTTTCACCTGCCGATAGGCCGGCTCAACTGCCACGAACTGAATCAACTGCTGAGCCGTTTTCCGGTGGTTCAGTCCCGTACCGGCGCGTTGCGCTTTAATGAACTGCAGGGGATGCTGAAGGGCTTTATCGATCTGGTGTTTGAGCATGATGGCCGTTACTACGTGGCCGACTACAAGTCTAACCATCTGGGTAGAAACCCCGAGGGTTATCGGAGCGATCCGCACCTCGATGCCGCCATGGCTGAGCATCGCTACGATGTGCAGCTGGTGCTGTATACCCTGGCGCTGCACCGCTTTCTGCGTCTGCATCTGGGCGACGCTTATCGTTATGAAGAGCATATCGGCGGTGGTTTTTATCTGTTTATCCGCGGCATGTTTCCTGCCGATCTCAGTGTTGCTGATGGCGATGAGTTGAACGATGGTGAATCGATAAATGCTACCCCGGTAGAAAATAGACAGACGGGCGCTAATAGCGGCGTGTTTTATCACCGACCCGCGCAGCAGCTGATCGAAGCCCTCGATTGCATGCTGGCAGGGCTGAGGGTGGATCTGGACGGCGATGAGCCGGTGCCGGCCGAGTACGACGGGAGTGCGTCATAATGGACCTGATATCGAACAACCCCCCGGCCTTGGCGTCGCAAACACACAGCGATCTCCTGGCGCTGCAGGCCCAGGTCGACAACGGGCAGTTACGACCGCTGGACTACCAGTTCGGACGTTTTATTGTTTCTCTTGAGCAAGAACACACAGAACAACAAACGCCTGTTGAATCCGACCTGGCTAGCCGTGCCCCGCAAGCAGGGTTACGGGCGGATACAGCCGAGCTGACGCTGCTGGCCTGCACCGCGGCGCTGGTCAGCCGCGAACTGGGGCGTAACCACAGTTGCCTCGATCTTGAACCGCTGGCCTCGGCAGCGCTGTTTCCGGGCTGGGAAGCGTCCGGTGCGGTAGCGCCGGCGTTGTCGCACTGGTGTGAAATGCTCCGCCGCAGCGGCTGTGTGGGCGGGCCGAGCGATGGACGG
>JBFGYY010000409.1:0-3502 GCA_041587095.1 Motiliproteus sp.
GCATGAATGGTCAGGTTGTAATAGGGTGTACCATCCTTGGGTGCCTGAGTCTGGTAAATCGTTGGGGCGCCGGTGTCTGCTGTCGAGCCAGGGCAGCTTGCGCTGTCGCTGGTACCCGCGGTGCAGTAACTGTTATTAACCGTAAAGTGCCGTTCCATCGCCGCCGCAAACCCGAGCAGCGCCCCCTGCGCGTCAGCACGGCGCGACTGAACCACATACTCGGTGTAGGAGGGATAGGCGATCGACGCCAGAATACCGATGATAGCGACACTGATCATCAGTTCGATCAGTGTAAAACCGCGAAATAGCCGCATCTTCTTTCCTTAATTACTGAGATCACTTACTAAGACAAACAGGCCGGACGAAATTCGCCAAGCCTGCCTGCCCTCTAACTTAACCGCTGATTAGCGCCAGCGCAGCGTTATTATCACCGCAACTGTTGCCAGGACTGGCGTGTTACGCCGCCACTTTTGGATTCACCGGTTACGCCGATGGTACCGCTGGTACCGCCGGTTATCTTCAGTTCATCTTTACCGGCGTCCACAACCCCGGGAGTTCTGATAATACCAAGCAAGCGATCACGCTTGCCCGATGCCGGCGACAGATCCTTTACGCCGTCATTATCCAAGTCAGTAAAGGTGACCTTATCCTGATCATTGTATTTTCTGTCTCGGTTGAGATCGAATGGTGTCACCGTTAAACGTGAGCCAGAGGAAGCATCCAGTTCCATCAGCCAGCTAGTGCCGCCGACCCCGCAAGGATCTACCGACGGTATCAGGGTGACAAATACGACCCGATCACCACGGATCAAGGGCTCATAAATCACCCGCTCACCCTCATAGGTCTGTATTGGCGGACTAGCACTGGTATCCGCCGGCGGCAACAGGTCGATATACCAGCCATGTTTGGTCAACACCGGCATTTCGTTATTGCTGGTAAAGCGGACGTCCTGGTCGAAAGGGTTATCCGTATGGCCAACCATCAGTTCGATCAGAATATTCTGTTCGATCAGATGGCCATCGGCGCGCACACCGGAGACCACCGCCCCTTTATCCACAATGCCGTAAAAGCTTTGCACATCGAGATTGGTCAGGTCGGCACTTTCGAGGTACTTACCAGTGCCGAACACCACGACGGTATGACCTGCACTATGCCGGACCGCTTGCGGCATCGCCGTTATGGGCTGGCGTTTATTGTTGTCATCCTGCGCTACAAATAGCGGTGAAGGGTTAGGGTTAGTGCCGAAGGTATAACCCCACTGATTACTAGCCGTTCCAGTGGTACTCACCTTCCACAGATTACCCTGCAGATCGCCGACATAGATCGCATCGACCGTTTTATCACCATCGGTATCCACAAGTAGCGGCGCCCCCATGCCGTTCGGCGCAGCGGCACTACCATAGTTGGTTGGAAATGTGATCACGTTACCAGGGTTATCGAGCTGTACCATGTACAACACCGATTCTTTACTGGCGCTATCAACACCGTTACCAAATACCGCGTAGAACTTGCCATCATAGAAACGGCCGATGGACGGCGTGGATACCGTAAAGCCCAACTCAGAAAAACCGGACGTTGACGCGTTGATATCCCAAAGCACTTTGCTTTCATCAAAGCTATCGGGGGCTGATATATCCAAAGCAAACACACCACTGCCCCCCAGACCAGACGTACCAACCAGCACCGAGTGCCAGTTACTATCGCCGGCAAAATAGGCATCGGATGCGACAGGGCTGCCATCGACAAAGAATTTATGCTGGTAGTCGGTTCGGTACAGCTCAGGCAACTGGGCAGCGGTAGCCGAGGGGATATAGGCAAACGATTCAACGCCGGTGGCGGCATTAAATCCGTGCAACATGCCATCGTTAGCGCCCACATACAGCATGGGGGTGCGACTCGCCTGATTGTCTCGGTAGGTTTCGTAGCTTGTAGCCAGTGCGTCGCCAAGGCGGGTATAGCCATAATCGGCATTTTTCACATACACCGGGCTGGAATTAACAATATCGCCCAATTTACTGGCCCTTGCGCGTAAACCCAACCCATCCGGAGCTTCATTACTGGCATCACCGCGCAGGTAACTGACATGGGCTGTTGAAGTCACGCCAGGGGCGATACCCTGAATCGCCGCATAATTGCCGAGCGTAAACGGCATGGCGGCGGCAGGTGAAGCCAGCGAATTCCAGGCGTATATTTTACGCGCCGATTCACTCGGCAGCGATGCCGTCCAGGTCGCTGAACTGCCTATTGCGCCGCTGACCTCGACCGGAAACGCCGTCAGTGACCCGGTCCAGTCACCGCTGTTAAAGAGCGCCTGGTAAACATGGGTATCCGATTGCAAGCGCGTCGAACTACTCACGACGGCACTGGCGGATGAGATGCTTGCTTCGATATCTGCGATCGCCGTTCGAAACGCCACTGCCAGCGCGTTGGAATCGGCAGCCGTCACAAACAAGCCTCCGCCATTGCTGGCCGTATCCGTCATTAATTGATCATTAATCACCTGATCATCGGCAAAGCCGATGGTATAGGTGGTCAAGTTATTCAGCACTTCCCCGGAGGCATCATCTACATCGGGGCGTAAATCGATTTCATTCAGTGCTTTGGCCACGTCGTCAAGATAGTCACTCCCCTCAGACTCATAGGTATTGGCCGTTTTTCGGTCAAAGCCCACGGCATGATCCAGATCCACACAATTATCAGAAACCAACTGACAATCGCGGTCATAATCGCGCAGCGCACTAGGGATTTCACGGTCACTTTGCGGCCGTCCGTCGGTCAGCAATATGGCAAAGTTTTTCTGGCACTCATAACATATCGGTGATTCGCCACTAACCCCCGTAGCCAGTGCCGGTGTGCGTGCCCCAAAGACCGTGGCGATGCTCTGATTGGTTGCTGGAAACACATCCTGCGGATGCAGCGTAAACGCGCCATCGTATTGCCCGTTAACCACGCAGGCCGCGTTGGTCTGATTTCCCGGCTGCGAACTCCCGGCAGTGCCGACAAAATAACGACCTATATCCAGCAAGGCCTCGGCAAGAGGTGTCGAACCCGAAGGGGTTAACGCTGCAACCGCACTACTAACAGTCGTCAGATGACTAGTAGAACCAAGGTCGGCCACCCCCGCCAAAATGTTTGCACCGTTGCTGCCATCATAGGTAGACAGACCTAAGCGCACATCACTCATAGAAGCCAACAAATTATGCGTTGCCGCTTTTGCAACGTCTATACGGCGCTTTACTCCCGGCTTGGTGCGAGAGCCGGATGCCCAGCTGGGGCTTTTATCGGTTAATGTGTCAGTGACGCTGGGGTAACTTGTACCGTCAGTACTGGAACCAAAAAACCAGTTCAGGTAATTGCCTTTATATTGGGCTTTAAGATAGCCGCTGGCCGAATAGGTTGTCGACCCACCGTTACCATACAAGCGTGCATCAAAAGAATCGCCGCTGGTAAAACATGCCACGCTGTGCGAGGCAACACCCGTTGCACCCGCACCACCAGTCCC
>JBFGYY010000410.1:0-3501 GCA_041587095.1 Motiliproteus sp.
CTTGCGCCCTACTATGAAAAGGCAGAAGCCAAAATGGGGGTAACCGGAACCAAGGCCTCCGGGCTTCCCTATCATGAGCCTAGCGCCCACTATAAAGTCATTGAAAAGGGGGCTGATCGCATTGGCGCCCACATTCGACCGGCGCCACTGGCTATCAATACCAAGCCCCGAGATGGACGCCCTGCATGCCAGGTGACGGGGTTCTGCATGCAAGGTTGTCGCTTCGGAGCCAAGTGGTCAACCATGGAGGCAGCGATACCGAAAGCCGAGGCCACGGGAAATATCCAGGTACGGCCCAATTCCATGGCATTGCGAATCGAACATGATAAAAACGGTAAGGTTACAGGTGTGCTCTACGTCGATGAACATGGTAACCAGCAGTTCCAGAAAGCGCGCGTAGTCGCCGTTGCTGCAAACTCTATCGAGTCACCGAGACTGCTGTTGAATTCAGCGTCCAGTCTGTTCCCGAATGGGATGGCTAATTCGTCGGGCCAGGTGGGTAAAAACTACATGACGCACACCGGTACAGGCATCTACGGCGAAATGCCGGGTCCCGTTAACATGCATAAGAGCACGGTCGTACCTGGATTGGTTTCCGAATGGGCAGATAACGATCCCAGTCGTGGACACGTGGCTGGCTATGAGCTGGAGATATTGCACATCGGGCTACCCTTTATGTCCGCCTTCCTCAAGCCGGGTGTCAGCGGTTGGGGCCGTGAGCTTAGCGCATCGCTCGAAAATTTCGACAAGATGGCCGGCTTCTGGATCTGCGGTGAAGACATGCCGATGGAGTCGAACGGCGTTACCCTGCATGCCACTGAAAAAGACCAGTATGGATTGCCCATACCGGTAGTTTACAAAGGAAATCATGCCAATGACACCGCCATGATAAAGCATTCTAACGAGAAAGCGACGGCGGTTCTTGAAGCAGCAGGTGCAACCAAGGTCAATGTCATGAATCGCTATCCGGCCAGTCACAACATGGGCACCAACCGAATGAGTGAGCGACCTCAGGATGGGGTGGTGAATAAATGGGGGCAGGCCCATGATATAAACAACCTGTTCATCTCAGACGGTAGTCAGTTCACCACCAGCGCGACAGAAAACCCCACCCTGACAATCGTTGCACTCGCCATACGACAGGCCGAGTACATTGCCAGGTCTATGCAGGATGGAAGTATTTAGTGCCGGTCTTTCTTCGGCACATCACTTAATAATATTCCTCCGTTAGGCGCCGTTCAGGCGCTTCAATTCCCTAAGCAGTTAATTCCAGGAGAGACTTTCATGGCTTATTACTCAGTTCTTGCCGTCACCCCCACCAACGAAGACTGGATTCCCGACTACCTCGGCCCGGCGGGCGCCCTGGTCGCCAGGCACGGCGGAGAATACCTCGCCCGCACCGTCAGCCACGAACAACTTGAAGGCGTCGGTGAAGAGGTCGCGCTGCGCATCATTTTGCAATGGCCGTCAAAGGAAGCGGCGATCGCGTTTATGCATGACCCCGAATACGTCCCCCTCCTTGAGGCACGCACGGCAGGTTCGGTCAGCCAGCACTTTCTGATCGAAGGCAAGGATGATCTAGCCTGACCAGACCTGTCTGAGGAGAGACCAGAATGCTGGTCTCGCAGGGCTAAAGGGTACTGTTTTACTAACCGGGTCAGATTTGCCTTTTTAAGGCTGAACTTGACCCACTTAATCAGGAGAAAGACCATGGGATTTGGTGGCATCAGTGTTTGGCAGTTGCTTATCGTGATGGCGATCTTATTGTTGCTCTTCGGCACCAAGAAGCTTCGCAATATCGGCGGGGATCTGGGCAGTGCGGTCAAGGGATTCAGCCAAGCCATGTCCGATGATCGCGACGAGGAGGCGACCGAAGGCTCGAAGCGGCTTGAAAAAACCTAAGTGAGCCTGCAACGACCCGGGTGAATTAAGTGGGGGGATTAATCGAACCTGCTGAACAACAACTCGTCCACGGCGTGGCCCCACGACAGGGAAGGCAGTGGGCAATATGCTGGACACATCCTTGGGGAGCATCTATTCTGAGATTAGCAACTTTGAATATTAATCAAATTCCAGGAGGGCTATCTCATGACCATGACCGTTACCGGAACGTATGAATCCTCTGCCCATATCAAGAACGCACGGGAAGACCTGATTGCAAACGGCATCCCCCAAGAACAGATTTTCGTTGATGAGGAAAACCTACAAGTTAAGGTGATGATAGCGGATGTGACCGAGCCGGAGATCGAAAAGATTCTCAAAGGACACAATGCCAAATCGACCACCGTGACTTCCCGATAACAGAAATTACCCGCTAACGCCCGGCCCGGTGTTTAAGCTGTAGCAGTTCAGACCAGACCTGACGGTTGCAACCAATGTGACTGTCAGTTGGAAAGCAGCTCAACTTCATTCCCAGCACGTCTGTGCCGATGCAACAATTCGCTTCACACCGGCATCCTTTTATCGATACTCCGGGGCCAACAGTTCCTGTTCGGTAAGCACCGGAAAAGAATCCGGTGTATTGACTGCGGTGGTGGCTGCTTAAAAACGGCGGGGGAGGCTTTGCCATTATCTATAGTCATTCAGGTGTAGTCATTCAGACCCGGTATGAATGACTACAGGCAAGCGGACGACAGAATTCAGTAGCGGTCACATTTTAGATTGCAGGTAGTTCTGCAGACCGACCTTATCGATCAGCCCCAGTTGCTGTTCAAGCCAGAACGTGTGATCGGCTTCGGTATCTTCGAGTAAACCTTGCAGTATGTCGCGGCTCTGGTAATCGGCTTCCTGCTCGCACAGGGCGATCGCTTCCTTGAGCGCGGCGCCGACCTCCTGTTCAACCAGGAGATCGTTCTTCAGCATTTCAGGTACATCGTTCCCGACCCGCAGCGGTATACGCGTTACCAGGTCGGGGCGACCTTCGAGGAACAGGATGCGCTCGATTAACTTGGAGGCATGCCCTTTCTCATCTTCGAATTCGTGGGCGATCCGCTCGTGCAACTGAGATAATCCCCAGTCCCGGTACATCTCTGAATGGACAAAATATTGATCCATCGCCGTCAATTCATTGGCCAGCAGCAGGTTCAACTGATCAATAACGGTCTGTTTACCTTTCATGGTCGGCTCCTCAGCTCATCTGGGCTTGCAGGTAGTTTTCGATGCCCGAGTTCTGAATCAGGTATTGCTGGGTTTCGATCCAATCCACATACTCTTCTTCATACTTCAGAATCTCCTCCAGCAGGTCCCTGCTCACGTAATCCTGCTCAGACTCGCAATCGGCGATGGCGCTGCGTAACGCGGCCAGCTGCTCATGTTGAAATTCAAGATCACAAGCGAGCATTTCGGCCGTATGTTCGCCAATCCGCAGCCGGTTGAGGTTCTGCAGATTGGGTAGCCCTTCAAGAAACAAAATGCGTTCGATCAAAGCGTCAGCCTGCTTCATATCCTTGATCGATTTCTTGTAGGCTTTTTCGTTCAGCTCATTCAGCCCCCAGTTACGGA
>JBFGYY010000411.1:0-3498 GCA_041587095.1 Motiliproteus sp.
CAGGAGAGCTGGCCCAAACGCTGGGCATCGCCATCGACCCCGGCGTCCTTGCGCATGATGTCTTGGATGGATTTGATAACAGAACTGATCGACATAATTATCTCTTAGAAAGCTTTCTCTTTAATCGTGATAAACCCAGCGCCGCCTCTCGGGGGCTGCGCCGGAATAAAAAATAGGTGTTAGGCGGTACGTGGCTCGGGGCTGTAGATCTCGGCCTCCAGCTCGCTGACGGCGTCGAGGTAGGCTTGCTTGTTACCAAAGCCTTTCTTGACGATCTCGATCGGTCGTCCCAACTGGTCGAAGGGTTTCACTTTGAGCACATGGATGTTCTCGATCTCCTGTACCCCGTCATCGGCGTATTTTTCCAGCAGGGTACTAAGCACCGTCTGGGCGGTGTCGCTGTACTTGGTGAAGTAGTTACGCTTCTTGACGTTGTCGGCCCGCTCTTTACGGGTCAGCGGCGGCTGATCGTACACCACATGGCAGATCAGGTCGAAGGGGTCGAGATCCTTGCCCACCTCCTGCTCCAGCACTTCCCAGAGAATGCCTTCGCCTTCCAGCTCGTCGATGATGACCTGCTTACGCTCAGCCTCGTTCCAGCGCTTGGTGAACTCATCGAGGGAGGCAAAGTGCTTGGCCAGGGTTTTGCGGGTGTAGTCTTTGAACGACTCGGTCACCAGCTTGCCGTCGGTATCGTAATACTGCACCCGCTCGGCGATGGCTTTGACCTTTACGCCGTTGACGTGGAATTTTTTGACCTTGGGCTCTTCTTCATCCCACTCGCCATCGTCGCCCCCTTGGGGAACTGGATCGTAAACACCGGTATCTTCACCCACACCTCCTTCGCGCTCGTTCTCGGGGTTGTCGGCGAGGCCTGGGTCGACTCCGTTAATGATGTCTTCCAGCTCCGCCGACCCGTCGATGATGTCGCCGGGGTCGGTGACCATGATGCGCTCGGGGATACCGTCGAAGCGCTCGTCGGCAAACAGCTCGGTGGCCTTCTTGAAGTCGAGGATGGTGAACCACAGCTTGTTATAACGATCATCGATGCGGGTGCCGCGACCGATGATCTGCTTGAACTTGGTCATCGACTGGATGCTTTGATCCAGCACCACCAGCTTGCAGGTCTTGGCATCGACGCCGGTGCTCATCAGCTCGGAGGTGGTGGCGATCACCGGATAGGGCTTTTTCGGGTTGATAAAGTTATCCAACTGCGCCTTGCCGATCTCGTCATCGCCGGTGATCTTCATCACGTACTTTTCGTTCTTGGCGACCTGCTCGGGGTTCAGGTTGACCAGCGCGCGGCGCATGCGGTCGGCGTGGTCGATGTCGTTGCAGAACACGATGGTCTTGGCCATGGGATCGGTGCGCTGGAGATAACTGGTGATGGTCTGTGCCACCAGCTCGGTGCGCTCATCGACGACCAGGGTGCGGTCGAAATCTTTCTGATTGTAGATACGGTCATCGAGCGTCTCGCCTTTTTTATCCACCTGACTCTTGGTCGGACGCCAGCCTTGCAGGTCGATGTCGATATCCACCCGCACCACTTTATAAGGCGCAAGAAATCCGTCTTCGATGCCTTGCTTGAGGGAATAGCCGTATACCGGATCACCGAAGTAATCGGTGTTGGAAACCTCTTCGGTCTCCTTGGGGGTGGCGGTCAGACCGACCTGGGTGGCGCTGCTGAAGTATTCCAGGATCTCGCGCCAGGCACTGTCGTCGGCGGCGCTGCCGCGATGGCACTCGTCGATGATGATCAGATCGAAGAAGTCGGGATCGACCTGCTTATAGGCTTTCTGTGATTCTTCCGGGCCGGTGAGCGCTTGGTACAGGGCGAGGTGAATCTCATAGGCCGGATCGACGGTGCGGCCGGAGATCTTGGTCATCGCCTGGCCAAAGGGTTGAAAGTCGTTGATGCGAGTCTGATCGACCAGAACATTGCGATCAGCCAGAAAAAGGATGCGCTTCTTATATCGTGCTTTCCATAACCGCCAGATGATCTGAAACGCGGTGTAGGTCTTGCCGGTACCGGTGGCCATCACCAGCAGCACTCGATTTTGGCCGAGGGATATGGCTTCCAGGGTCTTGTTGACCGCCTGTAGCTGGTAATAGCGCGGCGACTTGCCGCTGCCGTCGTCGTGGTAATCCTGAGTGATGATCGGCAGCTGTGCTGCGGTGAAGCCCCGCCAGGCGCAGAACTTCTGCCACAGCTGAACGGGAGTGGGGAAGTCGTCCAGGCTGATCTCGGATTCCAGTGCCGTGGGATTGGTCTTGTCGTGGAAGACAAAGCCATCACCATTGGTGGCAAACACAAAAGGCACTTCGAGCAGGCCGGCGTAATCCAACCCCTGCTGCATGCCTTTGCCGATTTCGTGCTTGTTGGCCTTGGCTTCGATCACTGCCAGTGGCATGCCCGGCTTGTGGTAGAGCACGATATCGGCGGATTTAACCTTCTTTCGTGCCGCAGCCTGGCCGCGCACCACTACCTTACCGTCACGCAGCTTCACCTCCTGGCGAATCTGGCTCATATCATCCCAGCCAGCGTCTTTTACAGCCGGGAGGATGAACTTGCTGATGATGTCGGTTTCGGTGAGTTTGGACTTGTTGATGCCTGCCATGGCTAGGATTTCCATGCTTCCTTGGGTGGCGCCCAGTTTCGCACAGAAATGGTTTGGTTTGTATGGGCTATCAAGCTCCAGCTGGACCGTTGCGGGAGGAGTGCATTTTTAGAATGGTTTATTCCCGTGCTCTGGAACGTTGTAATCAGCCAGCCATTCATCGGTAGATTGATCCGTGAGCTGAATAGAGGGTAATAGGCTGCTAACATCGTCCCTTGCACCCCCATTACCTTTAAACCTTTTACCGTAGCTATCTGCCCCCGTAATTGGATTGGGCTGTATCCCTTGCTGTACTTGAGGTTGAGAGACTTTCTTGTATGGCAATCTTGTCCGGCAGTTGTATGGCGATTGTCCGGATACTGTATGGGGGTTGTCCGGCAAGCCGGCAATCCTGTAAGCGGATAATAGCTGCTGATGAGTAATATTGATCGGGCCAACGGAGCCAGCATCAAGGCGTTCCCCCTTTACCATATTGCCTGTAAACAGTATGCCCTTGAGGTTTCCCATATAGTCATGGAACGAAGATAGGCGTGGTGGTGCAGCCAAGCCGGTTGACTGCCAAAACTGGTAAAAGCGGCTTCTCTTTCCGATTCTGAATTGCCCCTGTGGTAGCGGGCTACCAGCTTTGCCTTTCCGAGTGCTCCTGCTGCGGGTTAAGTCAGCATTGAAAATCAGGTAGGGATTCTCATCCGTTAACAGGCTACTGAATTGTAGTGTTATCCCACCCGCTTTATGTTTGCCATAATGACCAGTGCTGTACCTGTCAAAAATAAACGCATCTATACCGGCTCGCACTAAGATCTCCGCAATAAGCTGTTCACGATGAGCGTCTAGCCAGTCATTGGTAACAGGTATGCCACTGGCCGCCTCGAGTCGTAAC
>JBFGYY010000412.1:0-3482 GCA_041587095.1 Motiliproteus sp.
AGTAACTCGTCTGAGCCAACCTCAGATTGGTAACATTCGACCAGCACAGCCTGCACAATGCCCCCGTTTAAATATCAGGAAATACGATGAAACACACGTTAACTGCTCTATCGGCCCTCGCCTTGCCCTTGCTACTGGCAGGCTGTAACAGTGCTACGAACAACCTGCCTCTTCAGGACCCCGATTACGCCTACGAACTGGACACCTGGCAGGAAAACTCAGAAATCTATGAATTCACTCCCAAAGCCAGTCCCGACCGGGCTTGCATCATGCTCATGCTCGATTCCGGCGCGGATATGGGGTTGTCATGCATCCCGAAGGGCGTACAGGGAGAGGCCGTGAAGCTGTTGCCGCCCGACTATGCCTACGAGCTGGACACCTGGGCGGAGAACTCCGAACTTTATGAGTTTACCCCGCGCTCAAACACTGCCTACTCCTGCACCATGTTCATGCTGGATTCCGGCAAAGCGATGGGACTGCGCTGTGAGCCTAAATCGGTTAACCCAACAGCCACACTGCCTGCGAGCTGATGCACGTCACCAGTACGCAAGCGGAGAAAGCTTGCGTACTGGTTTTTCCAAATCCCCCTGACAATTGAAACAGGCCCTCTGTTTTCTTATCGACGCGCCAATATCTCGATAATTGCCGAATACCCCCTCGCCTGTGCATTATCCAGCGCCGTTTTACCATTACCGTCCCGGATCGATGTATCTGCACCGGCATCAACCAGCAACGTGACGATGCGCTGGTAAGAGGGACCGCCATCGCCGAGGATCACGGCTTCCAAAAGAGCCGTCCAACCAAGATGGTTTATCTGGTCGATATCCACATCGGTGGTCAACAAATAGCGCACCACCTCCACATGGCCGTGATGGGCGGCGGGGGTCAAGGCGGTGCCGCCGTAGCGGTTCGTGCTGGCGAGATCCGCACCGGCAGCAATGGTCATTTTGAGGATATCCAGCCTCCCTTCGGCACCCGCATAGAGGTAAGGGCTGTCTTGCCGATTATCCTTGGCGTTTACATCGGCACCTGCACCGATAAGAAATCTAGCCGCCTCGAGCGAGTTATGGTAAGTGGCGATCAACAGCGCAGTGCGGCCCCAACTGTCCCGGCTGTCCACAGGCACCCCATTTTCCACCGCGCGACGCAGCTGCTCGACAGAATTCTCTTCAGCCGCCTTAAAGTAACCAGTTAAATCAACAGATTTCTGCGCCCAAACCTGTGCGCAAATTATCAAGGTCACGAAGGCAACGATTGTTCTCACGTTATTACCGACACAAATGAGGGCTTCCTGCCCGGATAGCAGATTGGCCATGAATCATGGCTTCGATACCCACCCAAGCGGCGGCAGCCTCACACATGGCACAAGGGCGCGAAGACGAATAAAGAATGGCAGCGCTTAAATCACCGCCGTTGCGACGACGGGCGGCGTCCCTGATCGCGGACATCTCCGCGTGAGCCGTCGGGTCCCGGTCCAACAGCACACGGCTCCAGGACTGACCAATAATTTGACCGTCAAGCACCACGACAGCGCCATAGGGTTCATCACCGTGGTCGATGGAAAGCTGTCGCATCTCGAAAGCCCGTGCAATGAAGGCCGGTACACCGGGGGAGCCGGGCTGGATGATAGGTTCCGCCGCCCATACCGCGCTTGGGCGGACCAAACCTCCCCCCATCGCCCCTATGCCTATCCCGGCTAAAAACCGTCGCCTGGAAACAATCCCTCGCGATTCTTTGATCGCTTGCTGTCTCACCGCCACACGCCCTCCCTAACAGACCTTTCTGTTGTGAACAGCCCCGCCATCGACTATCGACTCGTTTAGGCAGCTTAGCCGGGCACAATCGGGGTTGCCAAAAATAATCGTCACGATCGATTGTATTCACTATGGCTGCCGGTAGACCGTTACGAGGTCAGGCAAGAGCGATCACGGCCACGACCGGACAAAACCAACCCTGAGAAAGATGCCGCCATGTTTGTCTTGGCACTGATCAGTGACAAGCAATAAAAGCATACCCTGCGCTTTACCTGATCAAAGAGTCAAAGTATCTGTTTTCAGGCCCCCTGATCATCAACGTCAAGACTCACCGTTGTGCGGCATGCTCCGGGCCTCACTCAAACAGCCCGCTTGGGCATTGCCTTTCTTATGCGCTTAGTTTTCGCTACAGTCGCGTATAAGGCTCGCCCTACGCATTCGTGACACAAACAACAACTCAAACAAAATCAATAGCTTCTTCTATCTGAAGCCGTTTCTGACCGGTGACCATGTTGCAACCGCCTATCGCCTTTATCAGCCAATTATCCGCACAGGACCAGCAGTGCTGGCTGGAGCAGCTGCGCGCCGCACTGCCCGGCGAACAAATCCTCCCCGCTCAGGCGATGTCAGCCGAGCAGCGTTCGCACTGTGATATCGCCATTGTCGCCAACCCCGATCCTGCAGAACTGCGGCGTTTTCCGGCCTTGCAATGGATCCAGAGTCTGTGGGCCGGGGTCGAACGCCTGGTCGCCGAGCTGGACAACCCGCCCTTCAACATTGTTCGTCTGGTGGATCCGTATCTGGCCCAGACCATGGCTGAAGCCGTCCTGGCCTGGACCCTTTATCTGCACCGGGACATGCCGGCGTACGCCAGACAGCAGCAACAAAAACACTGGCAGCAGCTCCCCTGTATCCCCGCCTCGCAGCGCAGCGTGGGTATTCTGGGGCTGGGTGAGCTGGGCCGGCTCAGCGCGCAGCGACTCGCCGATAACGGCTTTATCGTGTCCGGCTGGAGCCGCAGCCCAAAGCAGATCCCCGGCGTAACTTGCTACGATGGCGATCCGGGGCTGAAAACCCTGCTGGCCGAGAGCCAGATACTCATTTGCCTGCTGCCTCTCACCCAGCAGACCCGCGGGATGATCGACACCGGGACGCTGGCCCGCTTACCGCGCGGCGCTTCGCTGATCAACTTCGCCCGAGGCCCGCTCGTTCGTAGCACCGACCTGCTCGACGCGCTGCACAGCGGACAGCTGAGTCACGCCGTGCTCGATGTGTTCGATCAGGAACCCCTGCCACCCGACAGCCCGTTATGGCAGCACCCCAAGATCACCGTACTGCCGCATATCTCCGCCCCGACCCCGATGGAAAGTGCGACCCGTGTCGTCGCTGCCAATATCCGGCGCTACCGGCAGAGCGGGGAGCAACCCGCCGCCGTGGACACCCGACGGGGTTACTGAATCCGGTTATGTCAGCAGGGGGCTAAGGCACGGGAAAAAGACCGATTACCCGCACAGGAACCTGGCGCTCCCTGCCGATAAGCCTGCCCCACGAGCCTCAGTGCTTATTTCAGCGCGCGTAAACTACCACTACCACTACCACTACCGCTATCACGCTGGGCAGGGCTGGGCAGACAATCGACTGCCCGCGTGCAACCCCAGCCACACACCGCATAACCACAGGAAAACCACGTCTTTTGACCGGAGTCGCTTATGCATGGCAATAGCTATG
>JBFGYY010000413.1:0-3477 GCA_041587095.1 Motiliproteus sp.
CCGCACGCCCTGTTCGACCTGGCCCTGCAGTTGGCTCAGACCGTACCGCTGCGTATCTGTCGCATGAGCAAGGCCGAACGCGGCTATCGCCTGCAAGCGCCGCAGCGTGCCCGCGCCCTGCCCGAACTGGCTAGCCTCCCCCCGCAAACAGCGGGTAGTGTGGCTCTAGGGGCCGCGTATCAGGCTCTGCTGGCTCGCTGCCAGGCGGCACTGGAAGCATTTGAATTTCTGCAGGAATTCACTTTTTTACAGCAAGCCGGCGCAGCGCTGCAACAACTGGACGCCCTCCTGGTGAGCTATTCACCTCTGTTCCAGATCGACGATCAACTACGAAGCCGCTTGCAGCAGCGACTACAAGCGTTGACTCAATGCCTGGCAGCCTGGCAAGTTGCACAGCAGTTGCACATAACAGCGCCGTACCACCGGGACAAAGCCGCACATTTCCAAGCGGCCCGAGATTGGCTGAACAACCTAGATACGGGCATCTGCCTGCTGCAGCTTGGCGAACTGGGCTTCAGGCAACCCTGGCTAGACAGTACTCATCCGCTGGCGACCGGCCCAATGGCTGACGGCAACCCTGGCGATAACACTGACCCGAAGCCCGACCCGAATATTGATCCACAATAGTCGCAACTAATACCGCGTGCCAAACAGCGGCGTAGCCAAATAACGCCCCGCGTGACCAACCAAAGGACTCGTTATGCAAGGCCTTCTGACAGAGACATTACCAACCGACCTGCAGGCGCACGTTGCCCAGCACTGGGAATCGATCAGCGAACAACTGACCCACGAGCAGCAGCAAGTATTGTCCGGCCAGAGCCCCTCTTTTTGGCAGGCGCTCACCCGCACCCTGGCTGGCAGCGATTACGCCGCCGAGCAGTGGCGCCGAAAACCCGAGTTGCTCACAGACCTGCTGCCGGACCTGCTGCGCAGCTATTCGGACACTCATTATGCGCAAGCGCTACAGGGGCATCTCAGCACCGTCAACAGTGAGAATGACCTGCACCAGGCCCTGCGCCGTTTTCGCCAGCGCGAGATGGTGCGCATTATCTGGCGCGACCTGAATCGCACTGCCACGCTGGTGGAAACGACCGGCGATCTGAGTAATCTGGCAGACGCCTGTATCGATCAGGCGCTGCGTTGGCTATACGCTCAGGCCTGCACCCAGAGCGGCACCCCCATGTCCCGGCCCAGTGCAGGCAAACCCGCCACGCCGCAGCAACTGGTGGTCATCGGCATGGGCAAACTCGGCGCACGGGAGTTAAACCTGTCTTCAGATATCGACCTGATCTTCGCCTTTCCGCATTCCGGTGAAACCGAAGGCGCCCGTCGCTGCCTGGATAACCAGACCTTTTTTAACCGCCTATCCCAACGCCTGATCGCGGCGCTGGACAACACAACCGCCGACGGTTTCGTGTTCCGGGTCGATATGCGCCTGCGCCCCTACGGCAAGAGCGGCATTCTTGCCCCCTGCTTCGCCGCCATGGAGGAGTATTATCAGGACCAGGGCCGTGAGTGGGAGCGTTACGCCATGATCAAGGCCCGTGTCGTGGCAGGCGATCAGGAGTGCGGCGCTGAACTCATGGAGGCGCTACGCCCCTTTGTGTATCGAAAGTATCTGGATTTCAGCGCGTTCGACTCACTGCGCGATATGAAAGCGATGATCAACCGCGAAGTTCGGCGCCGTAACCTCGACGGCAATGTCAAACTCGGGCCGGGGGGCATCCGCGAAGTCGAGTTTATCGCACAGGCCTTTCAGCTCATCCGTGGCGGCCGTGACAGCCGACTGCAGCAACGCGAGCTGCGCCATATTCTTCCCTTGCTGCCCGAGACGGTTGGCATGCCGCAACAGGCGGTCACCGAGCTTGAGCAGGCGTACCGTTTTCTGCGTGACAGCGAACACGCGCTGCAAGCCGTTGCCGATCAGCAGACCCAGGAGCTGCCTCAGGAGACCTTCGAGCAGGCGCGTATCGCCTTTAGCATGGGTTTCGACGACTGGGAAAGCTTTTACCAGACGCTGCAAACACACCGTCAGCGGGTCCGACACCACTTCGAGCAGGTCATCACGCCGGTCGAAAGCGAGGAAGCGCCGGTACAGGACAGTGACGACTGGGAGTCACTCTGGCAAGGCGATATGGAAGACGCTGCGCTCGACGACTTCCTGACTCAACAGGGCTACGCACCCGACGGCGAAGCCGCAAAAATGATTGCGGAGTTGCAGGCGAACCGTAAGGTAGCCGTACTGCAACCTGTGGCCCGCGAGCGCCTGGACCGTCTTATGCCACAACTCCTGCAGCAATGCGCCGGGGCTGAGGCACCGACCCGCACCCTGCAGCGCGTACTGGAACTGATCGAAGCCGTATTACGCCGCAGCGCCTACCTGGTGCTGCTGGTTGAAAACCCCGGGGCCCTGGCACAGCTGGTACGGCTGTGCTCAGCCAGCGCCTGGTTTGCCCAGCAACTGGCACGCCAGCCGATTCTGCTCGATGAACTGATCGACGTTCAGAGCCTCTATGCGCCACCGGATCGCGCTCACCTCGAGGACGAGTTACGTCAGCAGCTGCTGCGTATTCCCGAAGAAGACGTTGAGCAGCTCATGGAATCGCTGCGCTACTTCAAGCATGCACATGTACTGCGTGTAGCCGCTGCAGAAATAAGCGGCACGCTACCCCTGATGAAAGTAAGCGATTACTTAACCTTTATCGCCGAAGTTATTTTAACCCGGGTTCTCGAGATCGCCTGGCGTATGCTGACCGAAAAACATGGCCGTCCGATGCGTGAGCCCGGCGTCCCCTGTGATCCCGATTTTATTATTGTCGGTTACGGCAAAATGGGCGGCATCGAACTCAGCTACGGCTCCGATCTCGACCTGGTGTTTGTGCACAACGCCGACAGCCAGCTCAGCACTGACGGCGACAAACCGATTCCGAACCAGATGTTTTTCACGCGCCTGGGTCAGCGCATCATCCACATACTCAACACGCTGACCCACTCCGGTCAGTTATACGAAGTGGATATGCGACTGCGTCCGTCGGGCAACTCCGGGTTGCTGGTCAGTTCCCTGAAGGCCTTCGAAGACTACCAGCTTAAAGAAGCCTGGACCTGGGAGCATCAGGCGCTGGTGCGGGCGCGCGTAGTCGCCGGTTGCTCGCGTCTGCAATCTGACTTCGAGGCGACCCGAAAACGCATTCTTGAGCAGCCACGCGAGCTGGAGAAACTGGCCACCGACGTCGTCGAGATGCGGCGCAAGATGCGCGAGCATCTGGGCAGCAAAAACAAGGCTGACGATGAGAACGCCGTCTTCAACCTCAAGCAGGACCGGGGCGGGATCGTTGATATCGAATTTCTGGTGCAGTTCTTCGCCCTGGCCTACGGCGCCAAATACCCGGCACTGTTAACATTCACCGATAACATCCGCATTCTGGATGCCGTAGAGCAGGCGTCCTTGCTGAGCGCCGCTGATGCAGAACTGTTGCG
>JBFGYY010000414.1:0-3472 GCA_041587095.1 Motiliproteus sp.
AGATGTCCGGTAAAATCGGGTAAAGGCTTTTGTCAAAAACGGTATTAATTACGGTATCGAAAACAGCAAGTAATCGTAACAGATTGAACTAGAAGGGTTAAATCTTTAGAAGTGGTGCCCGGAGACGGAATCGAACCGCCGACACGAGGATTTTCAATCCTCTGCTCTACCAACTGAGCTATCCGGGCAATGGGGCGGTATTAGACACGCAGATGCGTTATGAGTCAATACCTTGAGCGGGAGATTTTGTGGTTTTTTCTGTTGTATCAATTCTCAGTCAAGCGTTTATCTGGATGTTCATAGTCTGCTGTGATAAGAAGGGCCGATAGCTTATAGTGACGTATTTTGCTGGGGGATAAAGCCCTGTTTACTCGACTGTTGAAGAAGCACGCCAGCAAGGGGCGGGTCGGGATATTTTTTCGGCGCGATGGGGTGGCGGTTTGTCATTTTCATCCGGGGGCGGATGTTGAACTCACTCACTGTGCCTTTATAGAAGGTGCGTCGCTGGATAATCCGCAGCCGCTACAAAAGCAGATCGATAGCTGGGGGCTGGGGGGCTGTCATACCAGCGTGGTGTTGTCGCCCAAAGACTATCAATTGCTGCTGGTGGAAGCGCCGGATGTGGAAGAGTCTGAACTGGGCGAAGCGCTGCGTTGGCGGGTCAAAGACCTGGTCAGCTATGAGATAGCCGATGCGGCGATTGATTACTTTTCTCTGCCGGAAGATGCCTACCACGGCCGCAATCAGATGCTCTACGTCACGGTAGCGCCAAAATCACTTATCGATCGGGTCGCGAACTGTGTGCACACGGCAGGGCTGACTCTGGATGTCGTGGATATTCCGGAGCTGGCGCTGCGCAATCTGGCGGCGCTGCAGGGCGATGATACCATCGGTACGGCGTTTCTGGCCCTGCAGGCACCGGTTAGTCTGGTTAATCTGATCTCCGATGGTGACCTGTATCTGACCCGGCAGATTGAAACCCACGGAGAACTGCTGACCGATGACCCGGAGCAGGATATCGCCGATCGTGCCGAAGGCATGATTCTTGAGATTCAGCGTTCCCTGGATTATTACGAGAGCCAGATTGGTAAGCCCCCCTGCTTAAAGCTGGTTCTTTGCCCCCTGCAGTCGGGAGAAACGCCGCTGATGACTCAGTTTCGCTATAACCTGGCTGTGGAAATACTGCAGCTGGATATCGGTGAGCATCTTTCCAGCTCCGTTGCCCTGACTCCGCTCTTGCAGCGCCAGTGTCTGTTTGCCATTGCCGCTTCGTTACGGGAGCATGTTGAAAAATGAAGCAGCAGATCAACCTTTACGTTAAACAGGAAAAAGTGCAGATCCCTTTTTCCGCGTCTATCTCTGCCGTGATTGTGCTGGTGGCCACGCTGTTGATCGGGTCCTTGACCGGCTACAGCCTGTATAAACTGGCTGAGGTGGAAAAGGAAGCCGCGAGCCTCAATGCCTCACTGGCAAAACAGCGTAACGCGATCAAGCAGGCCCAGTTAAGTCATATTCCCCCCAAAGTGTCTCCGGCGCTCAAGCGACAGGTCGAGGAGTTAACGGCGAGCTTGTCCGGCCGGCAGGCATACCTGGGTTTACTGCAAAAACTTGAGCCGGTAGAAAGTGTGCGTTTTTCGGCGCTGCTGGATGGTCTGGGCGCGCAGGTGCCCCAGGGTTTATGGCTGACCCGCATCGAAGCGCTGCAAGGTGGCCGTGCGCTGCAACTTGAGGGGCAAACGCTGCAGGCAGATCTATTACCACGCTATATCCGTCAGCTGGGGGCTCAGCCGGTTTATCAGCGAGCCGAATTTGACCGGCTTCGAATGCGGGATGCGGAGCGCGGGCTGCTCTTTACGATTCGGGCGCGACTGGCCGGAGATGCTGCGTTATGAAAGGGATTAAAGCAAAATTTGAAGCCTTTGATGCGCTTAGCTTACGTGAGCGCTTACTTATCTTGAGCACCGTGGTGGTTGCCGTGGTGCTGCCGCTGTTTCTCTATGTCGTGGAGCCGGCTCAAAAAGAACTGGGCCTGTTAAACACCAAAGTTATGAAGATGAAGGCGGAGCAGGCGCAGGCGCATCTGGAGTTGCAAACGCTGCTGCATACCAAACCTGTCGACCCTAACGATGCGCTGCACGATCAGCTTGCCAAGCTGCAAGCTTCCATCGCCAGCGTGGACCAGCAGTTGGCGGTGCTCTCTGCCAGCCTGGTTGAGCCACAGGCGATGGTCCCGTTACTGGAAAAAACCTTGTCAGCAAGCCCGGGTGTGCGGGTGGTCGGGTTGATGAAAGCAGCCCCCCAACCCTTTTCCAGCCAGGCAGAGGAGGGCGAACCGGTCACTCTGGGGGGCGTTTACCGTCATGACGTGACTCTGGAGATCGAAGGAAGCTATGCCGCGGTGGTGAATTATTTGAAAACGCTGGAATCGTTATCCGGTGCGTTTTTCTGGGACGGCATCGATTATCAGGTCTCGACCTACCCGTTGGCGCGCGTGGTCTTGAATGTTCATACCCTGAGCAGCGATGCGGGGTGGCTCGGTGTTTAAACATAGACAGAACAGAACAGGTTTTGGCGTTAAATCGGTGCTGCGCTGCGCAACGGCGAAGGGCGACAGGGTGCCGCAGGTGCTGTTAACGCTGGTGGTGCTGTTGGGTCTGGCCGGCGCCGCGCAGGCTGAGCGTGATCCAACCCGTCCGCCGTCGAGTCATGTCGTCCTGCCTAGCTTGGGTGATCCTGCAGCCCCCGAAGCGGTCACGACATTTCGCTTGACCTCCGTGGTCGTGGGCAAGCAGCGTCGATTAGCGACCATCAATGGTAAAACGGTGTCTGTTGGCCAGTGGGTCGATGGTGCACGGGTACATAGCATAGACACCAGGCAGGTCCTGTTGCATTGGCAAGGGCAGCAAAAAACACTGACGCTGAGCCGTCGTGCAGTCACTAAGATCAATCGGGAAGCGAAGTAGATGGTTTATACAAAATCCATGGTTGCTACAAAATCAATGGTTGTGATCGTGACCCTGTTATTGCTGGGCGGTTGTCAGACCTGGAAGCCGGTAGGCGGCGAATCACCGCGCGCCAGTGGCATTCAGCAGCTGGAACAGGAGTTGGCCGAGATGCCTGCCGCGCCATCGGCAACCCTGGCGCAACCTCCGCAAGACGTGATGCAGGCGTTGCTGCCGCCCCTGTCGGTGCAGCGCCTCCTCGAACCGACGGAGCAGCGTTTCGACATCACCGTTGAGAACAGCGCTGCCCGTGATTTTTTCATGGGCCTGGTACAGGGGACGCCCTACAACATGGTGGTCAGCGCCGATATTCAAGGACAGATCACACTGGACCTGAAGAATGTGACCGTTGGTGAAGTGATGAACACGGTGCGTCAGGTTTATGGGTACGAGTACCGCCGCCTGGGCAACCTGTTTCAGGTGATCCCTGCGCGTCTTGAGACCGCCATCTTTCAGGTCAACTACCTGCA
>JBFGYY010000415.1:0-3470 GCA_041587095.1 Motiliproteus sp.
ATCACCGATCAATTGGTCAATTGGTCGCTGTCTGATCAGATCACCCGCGTCATCATCAACATCGGTGTGGCTTACGGTTCTGATAATCGGCTGGTAGAACGGCTACTGCTGCAGGCGGCCGAGGAAACGCCCCAGGTCTTAAAAATTCCCAAAGCGGATGCCTTCTTTGTCGGCTTTGGCAACAGCACCCTGAACTACGAACTGAGAGTCTACGTCGACGAAATGGCGGACCGGCTACCCGTTGCCCATGCGTTGCACAACCTGATCGACGAAAAGTTCCGTGAGCACAAAGTTGAGATCGCCTTTCCACAGCTGGATGTGCACTTAAAGAGAGCCTGATTTTTCTACTGACGTGGGCGATGAATCCAGACCGACTCAAGCCGCCATGCGGACTTTGACAGCCGAAGGTGTTCTGCCGTAAATTCGATGGCAATGCGTTTGGGGACAATGCGTTTGAGGGCAACGCGTTTGAGGGTAACGCGTTTGAGGGCGGTACGTTCGAGGTCGCTGGGTTTGAGGGCAATTAAGAGCGCAAAGGAGGTAAAGCGAGTCCAGTCATTTGCAGCGGCAAGGGCCTGACCCCGCTGGTGCCTCAGGCCCGTAACTTCACTTAATGTTTGGCCCCGCTGTGTGGCGCGATGACGTTACCGACCTCCTTGAAAAACGCGCTGCCATGGGTGTAACTTACTTCCACAATCTCGGAGATGGCATCCCGTGCTTCGTTTGCCGCTTCGACCTCCTGTTCGACGGTTGCCGCCAGTGTATTCTCCACTTCTTTAAAGAATTTCATCTGTGACTCAATCGCATCCTGAGCGTCCTTGGATGCGGTCAGTGCCTTGACCTGCTGGAAATTGGCCTTCATACAATCCGACATACACTTTGACTGCAAGCGCGTAAACTTTTCAAAGGTGCGCCGATTGATTTCAACAATATCCATCATCGGTTTCAGGCCGCTTGCCCAGTCACCGATTGCTTTATCAGTCATGATTTTCACCGTACTGTTTTCGAGTAAATGTGATTATGTTAGCGGGGACTAAAATAATAGTACATTTTTTGATCACCACGGAACGGGGGCCGGCTTAAATTGATGAAATTTTTTAACGCCAGATATAACGCCCTGAAAATGGCATTTTGTCCGGCACGCCGGGCACAATGGGTGTTCGGAACAGAAGTTCAGCTCCCCGGCGCTGGCAGTGACTGAATGAACTCAAACAGTGCGTCCTGGGGATTGTGGCAATGATAAACCACCTTGACCAGTTCGAAGCGGTGGCAGATGACTTCCAGCGCAACGTCCGCCATCGACATAAAAAAGTGGGTCTGGTCCCGCTGGCAGAGCTCCGGCGAATCTTGCAGGACAAACAGGCCTTTCTGCTCACAGTCCCCGGCGTCCCGGTAACTGAAGCAGGGGTACTGATGGCAGATATTGAGATCCACTCGATCCACATCCAGAGACACAAAGCGTACAATGGCATAGCCTCTGGGCACCGAGGTATAATCTCTGGCACATTCATACACCAGGTAATAGGGTGTATCGATACCGACACTGTTATACAGAAAGCAGTATTCGATGGGGTTTTCAGTATCAAATTTCGGCAGCGTATCTATGGTGATGGCGTGCATCAGGATCGGCCCGATAAATTAGTGTTTTAGAGCAAAAAACGGCAGGATGGCCGGCGACCACCAAAAGCATCCAAACTGCAATGCCGGAACACGCCAGTTCAGCCGTCGACCCGCAGTGGCAAAAGGCAGTCGTGACGCCGGTTCGGCGCCGCCGCAGAGACAACCCGGGGCCTGTTGTTCGACCGATGGCAGGCAGCGCTAACAGTTATAATACGACTCCGTTAATCCAAACGCTTACGCGAAACCATGATTAATCGTTTCCAGCAACTGGCCAGGCTGATGTATCCGTTGCGCTACCTTGCGTTGGCAGGCTGTGGCATGGCACTGGCCGGCCTGACCGTGATCCTGCTGAGCGCCCCCGGCCGTGCCAGCGAACACTACCTGCCGCTGTGTGCGGCTGGCCTGTTCTGGTGCCTCAGCGGCTACGCTTTTATCATTAATTTCCATACTGTACCGCAACGGCCCGCCCCTGACAGCGGTTTGTGGGCGAGAGTCAAGCACCGCCTGCAGCGCGCCTGGTACGGGTTACTGGCGCTGGTTTTCATCGCCACCAGCGTGGCAGCACTGTGGATCAGTTTGCGCATGCTGCTGCTCTGGGCTCGCAATTAATCGCCGCCTGTTGCAGCCAGCTGATTATTTTAGTTAGCTTAGTAATTTAGCCACTTTGATCGTTATAGCGCCTTGAGCATCCACACATCGCAACCGCCGTGAAGGCTGCCATCAAGGGGTGCGTCCAACCGCCGAAAACCGAGCGCCTGGTAAAGGCTGATGGCCGCCTGCATGCCGGACAGGGTATCCAGATAGCACTGTTGATAGCCCTGCGAAACCGCAAACGACAGGCAACGCTGCGCCAGGGCTCTGCCGATCCCCGCCCCCCGGTGCTGGCTGGCTATAAACAACTTGCGTAGTTCACAGACGCGTGCGCTGCTGTTGAAGGCGGCGATACCACAGCCGCCGACCACCTCCCCGTCGATCAACGCCACCAGGTAGCAGCTTTTTGCAGTGCCCCCGTAATGCGCGCTCAGGTGGGCCACTTCCGCGTCAGAAGGCCCAAAACCCTCGCCGATGGCGCCGTACTCCGCCCCCACCCGGCGGATTATCTGGCACATCTGGCGGTCGTAGCGAGGACCAATCTGTTCGATTACATAGTGCATCGGTTTACTGGTTTACTGGTAAGAAAGTCAGCTGCCTGGTTGGTTAATAAATGCGCTATCTACTTTTCGACTCTTCTTTCTGCCATGGCCATCGACCTTCAACTTCAAGATGCAGGGTAACGCTGAGAAACGAGCGTATCAGTATGATCAGGCCGAGAACGGCGACGTTTTCCAGGGTGTCCGACACCACCACGGTGCGAATGATATCGCCGGCAATCAGAAATTCCAGTCCTAGAATGATCGATCGCCCTAACTGCAGCCGATAGGTGCGGTAAGCCTCACCGGCGGGCAATTGGTTAAACGTGCGCAGGAAGAAGATGGAGGAAACGCAGGTTCCGACAACGACGACAAGCACCCCCACCGCCTCAATGCCATAGCCTGCCAGCGATATAATTTCAGTGAACTGCATAGCGTTGAGACCCAGTGGCAATAGTTTTTTCAACGGCGCTAAGCGCAGGCGTCGGTGGCTGCAAGCCGGCGTCAGCGGCTGCTAGCAGCGCTTGCAGACCGCTACAGCAGCAGCCAGCCCGGCCATTTTCAGCGCACCGCCAAAAAGCGCACCGCCAAAAATAGCCGCGCGCCGAGTAAGTCAGCCCATAGAGGGACCTTCCCTGCCCGCCGGCTGGCCAGCCGCTTTGCCGGACTGAATGAAAAGAACTTTCATCAGGATCAAGCCGATAAGCACGATAATCGAAG
>JBFGYY010000416.1:0-3459 GCA_041587095.1 Motiliproteus sp.
CATGCCACCTTTCATCATTTCGCTCGCCTCATTGTCACTCTAATTCGGTAAATTCTTTGCGAAGGCATGAAACCATTCTGCGCTCTTATAGCCTGTCGCCTGTCGCCTGTCGCCTGTCGCCTGATTCTAATCGATCGGTTTGATCGAACCGACATCCAGCCGCGCATCATAGCGGCTAATCAACTGCTGAACCGTGCTGTCATTTTCCATCGCTGACACAGCCAGCGCCAATCGCTCTAACCGGCAGCGCTCCTGATGCTGCGCCGGAGTTTCCTGCTCTGGCTCTCCGGACTCCACATCCACCCGCACCGTACTGGAAAAATAGTCGTTCAACGCCAGTTCAATGCGGCTACGGTGCGTATCATTAAACAGCGACATCTGCTGCGGTAATACCAGCAACGTCACCACATCTGCGGTCACCGACTTAATGCTGGCATTGGCGGCGATGTTGTAGGTCATACCCGTCAGGCCTAACTTGTCCAGCAGCCCGATCCAGGTCGAGCCATTCAGATCCGCCAGCCGGTCGATAATCGGTGCATCCGATGGCTGCGGCACAGTGGCTGATTGCGCCCCCTGTTCAGGCGGTGTCGCGGTCACCGCGATCGACGGTGTCGCTGATGCGGCAGTTTGCGCGCTATCAACCTCTGATTCGACCGGTGATACGACCGATAGTTTTACCGCCGGTTCCGCTGCAGGTACCGGTGCCAGATCCTGCACTGGCTCGCGGGAGGCCGCAACCGGCCCGGTTTTGTGCTGAACCGATAATGAATCGGCTGCCGGAGCGGTATTCAGCGGTGTCTGTCCCTGTGCGAAAGCCTCAACATCCGGCGTCCGCACTGAAGGCTTTTTTAGCGGCGTAGCGTTATTGGCACCGGAGTTCACATTGCCGCCACTCTGCTGAGGCTGAGGTTGATGCGGCGCGCCATCACCCCATGGCGGCGCATCATCCCAGGGCGGTGGCTCTTGATGTGAGCTGGTTGGCGCGGTGGGTGCCTGCTCTGCTAGACGTGCTGACTGGTCTTGCCGGACGACAACGCCTTGCTCTTCGTTGCTTGGCGGCGATGACGGCGGGCTAAAATGGGACGCGGGCGACGATTGTTCTCCAAAAGCGAAGGCAGGCGGGGCCTGGTTCATAGCAGGCTGAGATGCGGCTCCGCGACCAAGCGTATCCTGCACTGGCTCGGGATGTGCCGCAGGACGGTCGAAAGCGTCCGCAGGCCTGGACTCCTTCTGCTGAGCCACCCTGTTTTGAACGTCATGATTCTCAGCCAGATCTTGAGTAGCGGTGTTCTGAATCGCTGTATTCGAAATAGCTGTGTTCGAAATAGCTGTGTTTTGAGTCTGGGGTTGTTCAGATACCGCTGTCTCAGAAAGCTTATGCTCGACACCATGCGACTGGGTTGCGGCCGAGGCTTTTGGCTCATGCGCTTCAGGCATTGCGGCTGCCGGTGCGGAGGTTGTCGATTGAGGCGCGTCAATATTCGCTGCAGCCGCGGCGTTCCCACTCTGGGGCAACGCCACCTCTCCCGGCTGTACCGGCCGAAATGCCAGCATACGCAACAGCGTCATTTCCAACCCGTCACGCGCCACCGGCACCAAGGGCAGATCGCGACGGCCACTGAGGCCAATCTGATAGAACAGCTGCACATCTTCGCCGCGCAAGCGGGCGGCGACGGCCAGCATTTGTTCACGATCGCCCAAACTGTTGTCGACACTGCCCGGTAGCATCTGGGCCATGGCCACGCGATGCAGCAGGTTCAATAACTCGGCCAGAATGGCATCGCTGTCGAAGCCGTATTCCGCCATCTGCGCAACGCGCGCCATAACACCGGCAGCGTCCTGATCGGCCAGGCGTTCCAGAATCTGCATCACCTGGTGCTGATCAACACTCCCCAGCATGCTGCGCACATCGGCTTCGACCAAGGCTCCGCTGCTGTAGGCGATCGCCTGATCGGTCAGACTTAACGCATCGCGCATACTGCCGTCAGCGGCCCGGCCCAACAACCACAGCGCAGGCTCTTCATAAGGCAGGTTTTCTGCCTGCAACACCGTCTGCAGATGGTCGACCACCCGCTCGGGGGTCATGTTCTTGAGGTTAAATTGCAGACAGCGAGACAAGATGGTGACCGGCAACTTCTGCGGATCGGTTGTCGCCAGTAAAAATTTAATGTGCGGCGGTGGCTCTTCCAGCGTTTTAAGCAACGCGTTGAAACTGTGGCTGGAAAGCATGTGAACTTCGTCGATCAGGTAAACCTTAAACCGTCCCTTGGAAGGTGCATACTGAACATTCTCCAGCAGTTCGCGGGTATCTTCGACCTTGGTTCGCGATGCCGCATCCACTTCGATCAAGTCGACAAACCGGCCCTGGGCGATTTCGCTGCAGTTGGAGCATTGCCCGCAGGGTGTGGAACTCACGCCCTGCTCACAATTTAACGACTTGGCAAACAGACGCGCCAGCGAGGTTTTACCCACGCCGCGGGTGCCGGTAAAGAGGTAAGCATGGTGCAAACGGTTACTGTCCAGCGCATTGACCAGCGCCTTTAGGACGTGCTCCTGCCCCACCATCTGTTCAAAGGTTGCAGGACGATACTTGCGAGCAAGAACCTGATAACTCATGTTTTTTAACCAGGGCGATTAGAGATCGACAGCGCACGCAGGAGCTGCGCCGAAAGCGGACTATTCTACACGCTCTGGCTCTTTGGAGATAGGCGGCACTTATCAGGTTAAGTGAGACATTCGCCTTTGTTGGTGCCCTGATGTTTTATGCGGGACCGAAACTTACTCCCGGGACTAACCGCCAGATACGGCTATTTAATGCGTCCCGCTTCGGCTTCGGCTTGACGCTCCCTGCGCAGCCGCGCCTCGGTGATCGCCGAGGTCTCACCCGGCTTACCGCGTAAGCCGTGAACCGGTGCGCCATCACGCTTCAGGTCTTCGGGATCCATACCGTTAGGCACGCCTTTATCGGGTCCCCAGGGACCGCGTCCGAGTCGCGCTTCAAGCTCCCATAATGCTGAGCGGGCACGATTGGCATAGCCGTGGCTTGGGTCATCGGGTTTCACCACGTGGATAAAGGAGTTCATGGCACTCATCGCCAGCTCCAGCTCTCCCAGCCCGTCGTAGGCCGCCCCCAGTCCATAGTAGGCATTGGCCTGTTCGGGATTCAACGCCAGCGCCGACTCGAAAAAATCCAGCGCTGTCTTGTATTTCTGCTGTTGGACCAGTGCAAAACCCATATTGACATGGGCCTCGGGCATTTTAGGTTTAAGCTGCAAGACGCGGTGCAGCAATATCACGGCTTCTGCGGCGTTACCGCGCGCAATCGCGCGACTTGCCTGATTAAATCGATACTCGGCCTCCTGGGTTTGTTTCTCGCTAACATGTCCAACCGGATCGCGCCTCGGGTCTGCCGGAGCCAAAAGCGCGGGTTCGTCAGCATCATCCCCCTCCGTCGTTAAC
>JBFGYY010000417.1:0-3456 GCA_041587095.1 Motiliproteus sp.
CAGGGCATTATAAAGTCGCGCCATCCACTCGGCATCACGGCGGGCCAGATAGTCGTTGACAGTAACAACGTGCACGCCTTCACCGGCTATCGCATTCAGATAAACCGCCAGCGTTGCCACCAGCGTCTTACCTTCACCGGTGCGCATCTCCGCGATGCGGCCTTCATGGAGCGTGATACCACCGATCATCTGCACATCGAAGTGGCGCATTTCCAGCACGCGCTTGGACATTTCGCGGCACACCGCAAACGCTTCGGGTAACAGCTGGTCGAGCGTATCACCCTTCTGGTACCGCTCGCGGAATTCACTGGTTTTGTCACGCAGAGCGTCATCAGACAAAGCCGCCAGCGCTTCTTCAAAACCGTTAATGACCTTAACGATCTTGCCCATACGTTTCAGTTCACGATCGTTCTTGCTTCCAAAAATCTTCTTAAAAAGAGGCGCTATCATATTTTTATGACTTATATCTGGCCAGACCCCGCGGTCCGGCGTTTTGAATAAATGCAGGCATTCTACCCTGACTTGACGCGAATGTAGAAGGATGACACCGGCCGCAAAGGTAACTTAATGGGGGGGATTTAACCAAAGTTAAAGCCTTATCACAAAAAAAGAGCCAAATTTACCGTCACTGAGTGGCTATCCCCCTAGTATACGGTGAACAACGTTGCCTGGACCGCACGGTTACGCAGCGGTACTCCCTGCAACATTGAACGAAGCCTGAAACAAAAAAGCCGGGTCTGTAAAGAACCCGGCTTTTTTCATGAACGGCCACTCGCGGTAATCAGTCTGCCAGAATCGGCTTGAAGTAGGAGATAGGGGCTGATTTCTCCTCAAAGGTCACCACTTCCCAGGCTTCTTTGTTGCTGAGCAATTCGCGCAGCAACAAATTATTCAGGTAGTGGCCGGACTTGAAGCCTTTAAATTCACCGATCAGACTCTTACCCAGCAAGTAAAGATCACCCACGGCATCAAGAACCTTGTGCTTGACGAATTCATCGTCATAGCGAAGACCGTCTTCGTTCAGAACCCGGTAGTCATCCACCACGATGGCGTTATCCATGCTGCCACCAAGGGCCAGATTCTGCTCGCGCAGATTCTCGATATCGCGCATGAATCCAAAGGTCCGGGCCCGGCTGACTTCCTTCACAAACGAGGTGCTGGAAAAGTCCAGTGAGCACTCTTTATTGCGATCGCGGAACACGGGGTGATCAAATTCAATGGTAAAACTGACTTTAAAGCCGTCGAAAGGCTCAAAGCTGGCCCATTTACCGTTTTGTTCGATCAGCACTTTACGCTTGATACGAATAAACTGCTTGGCTTTTTCCTGCTCACGGATACCGGCTGACTGCAGCAAGAACACGAAGGGTGCCGCGCTACCGTCCATAATCGGAACTTCTTCGGAGCTCAGCTCGACATAGGCGTTATCGATACCCAAACCTGCCATAGCCGACAGCAGATGCTCGACGGTGGCAACACGCACGTCACCGTTCACCAGATTTGTGGATAGCGTGGTATCCCCGACGTTTTCTGCCCAGGCACGAATCTCCACGGCCGGCTCAAGGTCAACACGCCGAAACACGATACCGGTGTCAACAGGCGCCGGTTTGAGCGTCAGATAGACTTTTTCACCGGTGTGTAAACCAACACCGGTGGCCTTTATGGAGTTTTTGAGCGTTCGCTGTTTAATCATGCTTTCCGACAATGTTGGCAACTGTAAAATCAAATGCGGAGCATAACAAAATTGCTCCGCGTTTGACAGCGCTGATCAATCCGCCTGCCGACGCAGGAATGCCGGGATATCCAGAAACTCCATGTCGTTATCTGTCCCGGTGCGCTGACTGGTTCGTACCTCGGCGCCATGGGCGATATTTTCCTGGGCCTCGGCCTGGGAGCGCGCTTCATTCTGGCGACGCAAAATTGCCGGTAGTTCCAGCTGATCCAGATCGAGCCGGCCGTCTTTCTTGCGGGTTGACTGCGCCGCCGGAGCCGGTGCAGCTTCGCTAACGATCTTGATTTTTGGCGCTTCCACAGAGCCCAGCCCCGTGGCCACAACCGTCACCTTGAGCTGGTCTTGCATCTCAGGGTCGATAACCGTACCCACCACTACGGTGGCGTTGTCCGACGCAAACTCTTCGATGGTATCACCCACCTCGGCAAATTCGCCCAGCCCCAGATCCAAACCGGCGGTGATATTGACCAGTATGCCCTTGGCACCCTGCAGATCGATATCCTCCAGCAGCGGACAGCGGATGGCCATTTCGGCCGCTTCACGGGCACGGTTTTCGCCGCTGGCGATACCGGTCCCCATCATAGCCAGCCCCATCTCGGACATTACTGTTTTAACATCGGCAAAGTCGACATTGATCATACCGGGCCGGATGATCAGGTCGGCGATCCCCTGCACCGCGCCCTGCAGGACATTGTTGGCTTCTTTGAACGCATCCAGCAGCGTGGTGCCTTTACCCAGTACGGATAAAAGCTTCTCGTTCGGGATCGTGATCAGCGAGTCGACATTTTCGGCCAGCGCCTTGATGCCCTCTTCGGCAATTTTCGCCCGGCGCTTGCCTTCAAACGGAAACGGCTTGGTGACGACGGCCACTGTGAGAATACCCATTTCACGCGCGACTTCGGCCACAATCGGTGCGGCCCCGGTTCCGGTTCCGCCCCCCATACCTGCCGTAATAAAGACCATATCGGCCCCCTGCAGCATCTCCGCGATTCGCTCACGGTCTTCCACCGCCGCCTGACGGCCAATTTCCGGATTGGCACCGGCGCCAAGCCCCTTGGTGAGCTGGTGACCGATCTGCAACATACTGCGCGCGGTCAATCCTTTCAGTGCCTGCGCATCAGTGTTGGCACAGATAAACTCAACACCATCGACCTCGCTGGTCAGCATGTGGTGTACCGCATTACCACCACCACCACCGATGCCGATCACCTTGATCACCGCTGTTTGCGGTACGCTATCGACGAGTTCAAACATATCCCCTCTCCCCTGTTGTATCTCGTGAGAAATACCAATTCCTAACGGCCCGCGTCTTGCGCCAATCCGTCACTATTATTGGGTTTACACCCGGCGGGACAGCCCCGGCCAGGTACGCTTAACAAACTGTTTTATCGATCGTTTTCCGGCTGCATCTCGTTGACAATTAACCCGGATGCTCACCACCTGCAGGCACGAAACGCCGGTCAGGAACCGGCAGCGCGCATCAGGTCTAAAAATTATCCTGAAACCAACTTTTCATTTTCTCCAGCATTCCCGGTCCCGTGCTCAACGGCGCTGTCTTCTTGGCAGGGCGCAGCAACAGCTGTTTTTGTGCATAGAGCAGCAGGCCAACGCCGGTGGCGTAGATCGGATTGTGCACAATATCGGACATCCCCTTGACCCCGCTCGGTTTGGCCAGACGCACGGGCATATGGAAGATCTCCTCCGCCAGTTCAACAGCGCCTTCCATC
>JBFGYY010000418.1:0-3436 GCA_041587095.1 Motiliproteus sp.
AAAAAAGAAGGAAGACAAAAAGAGCAGGACAAAAGAGGGGAATGAATCGAATATTGAGTGAGTGGTCGGGGTAGAGAGATTCGAACTCCCGACATCCTGCTCCCAAAGCAGGCGCGCTACCAGACTGCGCTATACCCCGTCACTAATTCCCGCAGAGCCCGTTGATCTGTGCTCGTTGAGGCCGCGAATATTAACGACGTTGCGCAGTCTGGTCAACACCCAAATGTAAATCATGGCGCTGGCAGGTGGCGGGGGCTACCCAGGCAGGGGCGGGGCGATTGGGTCAGCCGGACTTAGTCTTTCTGCGCTGTCGCTACAGACGCGATCCGGGGTGCTGTATCGACTGAATGCACACACTCAGGCTATGACTCTCGCCGGCAGCGAGGGTCAGACTGTTTTCGAGCGCGTTGGCCGTTTCGATACAGAGCATGGCGGGATAATCACTGGCATCGAAATCATCCATCCCCTGCGCCTTTGTTAACCACGGATTCCAGACAACCGTGGATGCGCTGCCGGTTTTACTGATGTGTAATTGGCGACCAAGGCCCGGGTCCTCGAGGAGCACGGTCGCTGTTGTGTCCAGATAGACACGGTCGATTTCGGCGCCGACGGTCAGTGGCGTGCTTTGATACTGCTCGGCATAGTTGCTCAGTTTGTCCCGGAAGCGGCAATTCTCCAGCCCGTGGATCTGTGTCTGACGGACATCGCTGAGGGCAAAGTAGCTGTGCAGCGCTTCGCTGATCGCGACAGGGTGGTCATTAGTGTTGTACGTGGTCAGGGTTAGCGTCAGCGATTCAGCTAACTCCATTAGCAGCTCAAGACGAAAGGTGTGGGGCCACAAGGATCGAGTATCGGGGGTGTCCTGCAGTTGCAGCCGCAATCGGGTGGTGTCGTTGTCGATGCTGGCGTCGGCTACTTGCCATAACCGGTCGCGTACAAAGCCGTGAGCGGGCAACGTGCTATCGTGTGGATGGTCACCAAACCAGGGCCAGCACACCGGGATGCCGCCACGAATGGCTTTGCCGCTTTTAAATCGGGCTTTGTTGCTGAGCCAGAGGATCGGTTGTTGGGCATTGATGCGGTAATCAGTTACATGCGCGCCTTGCAGGCAGATCGTCGCCGAGCCTTGTGAGTTTCGTAATTCTATCATCGGTAAGTCATGGCTCGATGCCAGGCTGATTATCCGATCGGCAATATAGTAACTGGCTGGCATGGTGAACGTTCCTGGCTACGATGAAAGTTACGACTGAATTATACGACTGAATTGTACGACTGAGTCATACGACTGAATCGTATGACTAAACAAATTGCCGAGATACGCCCGTCTTGCGGCGTAGCGGGCGCGGGTCATTGTATGCTAATGCCGTGTCTGTTTTGCCATTTGGTGATAATGTTAATTCATAAAGCACGATTTTGTGCCGAAGTATTTATCCGTATTAACCATGATGCTGCCGTTCAAGTTCAGTCGCTTTGTTGGCTGCAGACACCGGATTTTTGCAAAAAAATGACCTGAAAAAGGAGTCCGCGGATGAACCCCACTTTTCACGATTATCCCTGCGATCTCGTGTTGTTTGGCGCGAAAGGTGACTTGTCCAGACGCAAGCTGTTTCCGGCACTGTTTTATCTGCACCGGGAGGGGCTGTTACACGCCGATACCCGCGTGATTGCTGTGGCGAGAGGTGAAGAGGGGGCGGAAAGTTTTGTGGCGACCATTAAGGCGGCTCTCGAGCGTTTTGTGCCGGCGCAGGATTTTGATCACGAAAGCTGGCAAGGATTCAGTCAGCGCCTGCTGTATGCGCCGGTAGATTTTACCAGGCCGCAGGAGTATCAGCAGATTACCGATTTAGTCGATCACAAAGCGCGGGTCATGGTGAACTATCTGGCAACGCCGCCGGTGTTGTACGGCACCATCTGCCAAAACTTGCACGCTGCCAGGGCGTTGTCGGAAAGTTCGCGGATCATTCTGGAAAAGCCCATCGGGCAGGATCTTGAGAGTTCGCAGGAGATCAACGATACCGTCAGTCGTTATTTTGATGAAAAGCGTATCTATCGGATCGACCATTATCTGGGTAAAGAAACGGTTCAGAATCTGATCGCCCTGCGCTTTGCCAATAACCTGTTCGGCTCGCAGTGGAACCAGAATTTCATCGATCACGTTCAGATTACGGTGGCGGAGACCGTCGGTATCGAAGGGCGCTGGAGCTATTATGACAAGGTCGGTCAGATGCGCGATATGGTGCAAAATCACCTGTTGCAGCTGCTCTGTATGGTGGCTATGGATCCTCCCAGTCAGCTCACCGCCGACGGTATTCGCGACGAAAAACTGAAAGTGCTGCGGGCTCTACGGCCGATCACGCAGGAAAATGTGTCCAAGCGTGCCGTACGCGGCCAGTACACATCGGGCGCGGTACTGGGGCAGTCGTGCCCCGGCTATCAGGACGAAGAAGGGGGTAAGGCGTGCAGTGAGACCGAAACCTTCGTGGCGCTGCGCGCCAATATCGACAACTGGCGTTGGGCGGGTGTGCCTTTCTATCTGCGCACCGGCAAGCGTATGCCAAACAAAATGGCTGAAATCGTGATCTTCTATAAAAATCAGCCGCACTACATCTTCGACCCGAAACAAAAGGCGATGGTGCACAACAAGCTGATTATTCGCTTGCAGCCTGATGAGGGAATCTGCTTACAGGTGGTGACCAAAGAGCAAAGCCTGGATAAAGGCATGGCTTTACAGACACGGGCACTGAATCTGAACTTCTCGGAACAGGATGAGCACCGGCGCACGCCCAGTGCTTATGAACGCCTGTTGCTGGAAGCGATGCGCGGCAATCAGTCACTGTTTGTACGCCGCGACGAGGTGGAGGCGTCCTGGATCTGGTGCGACGCGCTGATGGATGCCTTTGAAGATTCTCACGATCCGGTGCGGCCTTATTCGGCAGGAACCTGGGGGCCTATCGGTTCTATCGCGCTGATTGAGCGGGAAGGACGCTCGTGGCACGAATAGGGGGTAAATCAGTCTTTCAACGCGGACTTGAAACAATCACGATCTTTAGGAATTATTCCTATATCTGTCGCAACTCTTCCGCTATATCTTACGCGCCCCCGAACCGCCCCTGATGTGTGGTTCAACCTAAGTGACGAGAGAAACAATGAACAGATTGACACAGGTAACCGATGACTTCGATATGGATATGGATGTGGTTTACATCCCCTCCAGTAACTGAATTCATTCCTGATAAAGGCGTGTTCCCGCGCCTTTTCTTGTCTCGGTTTGGGTCTGTGTCAGGGCCAGATCAGCCAAAGTGTTACCGGCGACAAGCCATTATTGACTACCAGTTTTCTGCTGACACGCGCCACCAAATCGCCCCCTGCAAATCAAGCGCCACCCTCGACAGCTACTGCGCATGTGCAGATTTCCCTGCGACACAGCCACAATGAA
>JBFGYY010000419.1:0-3434 GCA_041587095.1 Motiliproteus sp.
CCATCGACGATACCGATCACGGGCTTTTCCTGCTCCGCCACCAGCGCAGCGAGTGTCTGAACCACACTCTCGGCGCTGTCGAGATCAAAACCGGCCCGCGCACTGCGCGCCAGGGTACGCATCATCGGCGAGAGCGGGTCGAGCCCCACCACAACCGCATCGACCTCGGCGCTGTCGGCAAAGGCGCGACAGCATTCGACATGCGCCTCATCGTCGGCACCGGGGTTGATATCAAACGGATTGCGCACGCTCATCAAAGCATCGAGCTTCTTGGCGATCAGAATCCGGGCCAGCCGATCACGGGTCACATCGTCAACGCTCGCCATAACCAGACCGTCAGCGTGACGGCCGATACTGTCAGCTATCCCCACGGTTTCGAACCCGGCACCGCTAACCGCCGCCAACCGTTTACCGCCGATCTGTTTATCGTGCAGACAGCCGGCCATATAGAACAGGTCATCAAATTCGCTAAAGCTGGCGGCGACCATGGCCCCTGCCTGCCTGAGCAACGCACAACAGGTCGCGTAATCCCCTGCGGTTGATGCCGTGTGGCTCCGCGCCGCCTCACCGCCAGCGCCGGTTTGCCCCGCTTTATACACAACCACCTGTTTGCCGCAGCGAACCGCACACCGGACGGCTTGCGCAAAGGCGAGCCCATCCCCGTCATTGAAGCCTTCGACATAGACGCCAATCGTGTCGATATCGTCCCGACCGGCAAAGTAACTCAGCATATCGCCATGGGTAAGATCGGTCTGATTACCCAGCGCCGCCATATACGCGGGATCGATCCAGGGGTTCTTGCTCAGGCGCGTCACCATAAACGCCCCGCTCTGACTGATCAGCGCGGCGCGGCGCTGCGCCCGCTTTTGCAGCTTGGGCAATCGTTCGCCGGGAATAAACCAGGAGTCGTAGCCGCCGGGATGGGACACGACCCCCAGGCAATTGCCTCCCAGAAACACCGGACCTCCATCGCCCCGGCGGTGAGCCGCATCGATTCGCGCCCGCATCGCGGCGGCCGGTTCGCGGCTGGACTCGGTCTCGCCCAGACCACCGGGGACCAGCATCACCGATTCGGCGCAATCGCCGGCGATCAGTTCGTCCACCAAGCCGAACACGGCGTGCGCGGCTAGCGCCACGATAAACAGGTCCTGCTTGTGCTCCAGCGCCGCCAGACTTTCGACACAGCGCACGCCGTCTATTGCGTCTTCGCCGGGGCGAACAATGGTCAGGCGCGATTTGTCGTAGCCGTTGGCCAGCAGGTTGCGCAGTATAATCCGCCCGAAATTCATCGCACTGGCCGAAACGCCGATGATAGCGATTGAAGCAGGATGCAACAGTTTATCGATCTTGGCTTGCGGCCGCTGCGCAGGTATTTTCAGCGCCAGACCAACGCGGCAACACCCGGCATCAGCCAAGACTAATACACCGTTGCTCACCACCAGCTCACAGCTCAGCATCTGCACGGCAATCTCTTCATCCGGCGGCATCAGCGTGCAGGCATCGGCCAGCATCAGCAACTCAACGACCAGTTGCTTCAGGGCACCATCCATATCCGCAACCTGACCCGCACTCAGGTCATTCAAGCAACGCCGATACACCGGTGTCGTGCGCAGCAAGCGCAGAAAGTCTTCGGCGTCGATCATCGCGGTCGCCGCCAGCACATCACCCGCCCCGGCATCCAACCCTAGCAATGCCTGCTCCGCCGCGCCAAAGCCCGCCTGGATCAACAAGCCAAACTCGCGACTCTGGCGCAACGACAGCGCCATAGTTCCACCCGAAGCGACGGCACGCTCTGATTCTGGCGCCGACGCTGAAGCCAGCCCAAACAATTCCCAGAGTTCCCGACATTGGCGCTTATCAAGACCCTGCGACCCGCTCGCCTGTGCCTGTCTGAGCCATTCGATTGCCGAACCACTGCCGATGGCGCCGCCATCGGGGGATAAGCATTGTGTCTTTTTCATGAGAAAGTATCCCTGTTAATCCCTTCAGAAGGATAAATAGCGGGTTGCCCGATCAGCATTGGAGCCCTGATCAAACACCAAAGAGAACTATAATGCACCTCATCGTATAAACAGACAATAACCCGCCCAAAAACAAACCTATAATGCACGACGCTATTTGATGCCTAAGCCTTGACGAAGCAGCCCGGCAACCCTTTACAATGCCCGCTCCTTATCTGTGCAGTGCGACTGTCGACCATGGCCAAAAAAACGGATTCACAACAGATCGATCTTGGCCTGTTACCCACGCTCTTGGGTTACCGCCTGCGACTGGCGCAACTGGCCGTGTTTGCCGATTTCGTCGTTTCAACCGGCTCGGCGCAGATGACCCCCAGTCTGTTTGGCGCCCTGGTGGTCATTGAGGCTAACCCGGGACTGAAGCAAACCGATCTGGCCCGCGCCGTGCGACTGGATCGCTCCACGGTCGTCTCGGTCCTCGATACCCTGGAAAAACGCCAACTGGTGATTCGCAAACGCGGCCTCACCGACCGACGCTCCAACGCACTGGAGCTTACGGCCACCGGCAAGCAGCTACTCGCTGAATTGCTGCCGCGCATCGAAGACCACGAACAGCGCCTGGTGCAAAATCTCAGCGCCAGTGAACAAACCACCCTGGCGCAGCTGCTGGGCAAGATATTCCCTGCTGACTAACCCGCCCCTTAGCTCGCTCCTAGTTCCTAGCCTGCAGCTTGTCGCCTGCCGCCTGCCGCCTCTCACCCACTTACATTGAAAACAAATTGTTTGATATCAACCTATTTGTTGCTATGCTCAAAAAACAACCTGCCGAATAGCGGCGGATATGACGATCACGGGAGGATGCCATGGCGATCAGAGAGCGGGTTACACAGTTACTGGCGCGACTCAAGAGTGAACCCCAGTATTCGACGCAGGGTGCTGTATTGTTTGTCGACCTGGAGCAGCGCAGCTGCCAGAAGGGCTACCTGCCCAAGGAGACGGTTGCCAATTTCCTGGCCGGGCGCGGCGGCAATATGTTTCTGCTCTACAACCTGCTGGATGAGGAGAAACACGCCCTCGACCCTGAAGTACCGCTGATCTTCGGTGCCGGCGTGCTGACCAGTACCATCCCCGCCGCCACCCGTGGCAACGTCACCAGCCGCTCGCCGGAGAGCGAAGCGATTTTGGATACCAACGCCGGCGACTACTTCCCGTCATTTATGAAACGGAACGGTTACGACCATATCGTCCTGTACGGCAAGAATCCGCAACTGACACTGCTCAAGATCCAGCAGGAGACGATCGAGTTTGTCGATGCGAGCGCTTACCGGGGCATGGACAATCTGCAATTTACCCAACGCATTCAGGCCGATTTCGACTGCAAGGAACAAAAGACCATGGCGATGGCCCGCATCTCCAGCGCCGGCGAAAACCAGGTGCTGTGCAGCGGCATCATGGGGGGCGAAAAGGCGATCTGGG
>JBFGYY010000420.1:0-3430 GCA_041587095.1 Motiliproteus sp.
AACGGCGACAAAGCCACAGGAAACCTTGCAAGACCGTGGGCTGCTGCCGCTGTTGGTGATGGTTCACGGAGGGCCGACCTCGATGACGCAGCCGGTTTTGGACCCGCTTAAACAGTTCTGGCTGACCCGGGGCTTCGGGGTATTGGATATTAATTACCGCGGCAGCTGCGGTTTCGGACGAGCATACCGTCAGCGTTTGCAAGGGGCGTGGGGGCTGCTGGATGTGGAGGATGCCCGCGCCGGCGCCCGTTATTGTATCGAGCAGGGCTGGGCTGACCGGCGGCGTATCGCCATACGCGGCAGCAGCGCCGGCGGTTATACCGTACTGCGTGCCTTGCAGCACAATGAGGACCAACTGTTCAGTGCCGGCGCCTGCCTGTATGGCATCAGTGATCTTTGGCACCTGCAGGCACAGACGCATAAGTTTGAGTCACACTACCTGCATTGGCTTATTGGTGACCCGCAGCACCATGCCGATCGCTATCGAAAGCGCTCCCCGTTGTTTGAAGCAGCCAGGATGCAGGCGCCGGTGATT
This sequence comes from Motiliproteus sp., assembly GCA_041587095.1. Taxonomy (GTDB): domain Bacteria; phylum Pseudomonadota; class Gammaproteobacteria; order Pseudomonadales; family Balneatricaceae; genus Motiliproteus. The sequence goes on from JBFGYY010000420.1 coordinate 536, forward strand.
TTTTTTCAGGGAGAGCAGGACCGGGTGGTGCCGGCGAATCAAACCCGGTTGCTGCATGAACGACTCTGTGATCAAGGCACGGTGAGTAACTATGTGGAGTATGCGGGCGAAGGGCACGGCTTCCGGTTGGCCGGCAACCGTGCGGATCAGTTGCATCGAGAGCTGGTTTTTTATCGGCAATCCTGGGATATGATCACCGGGTGATAAATAACAACTTAGCGCTATTTGTCGCTATATTTCCCTGTTTTTCCGCTGTTTTGCCGCTTTTTAGCGGCTATTTCCATATACATTCTAAGCTAATAACTGTATAGTTTTTGCCCCTCGAGAATGCGTTTGGTTAGCCCTCAATATTACCCGGAAGCGGCCCGCTTTAGTCCGTGAATCAGACTTACGTTTTCGATGCTGTATTTGACCTATCGGCGAACCTGAGCGATTCTGTGGCTTAGATTCAGCGTCATAGATTCAAAGTTGTCCTTAATTGTATTGCTGCTGTTACATGACAGTTCAAGGTTTTGAAATAGGTTGCGATGAAGCTAACGACCCGGCTACCGTTGATCATCACCCCTTTGATCGCTCTGCCGCTCTTATTATTGGGCAGCGTGGCGTACTGGGAGCTGAAACAGCGCTCTGAAACCCGTGATGTGAAACAGATTTTTGCGTTACTGGAGCAGTCTGGCAATCAGCTTGAAGGCGACATTGCTAACGCCAAGGCCAACGTCGAGCTGTTTTCCAGCGATCACCTGCTAACGGAATATCTGCGCAGCCGCACCAAACCCAAACGGCAGGCGCTGCTGCGGGCCCCGGTTAACCGTAAACTGGCCGCTATTCAAGCGGTCTATCCCGAGTACCTGCGTGTCGACCTGCTCTTTGCCGATGGGCGTCGAGATATTGGTCGCTCGGTAAACGCCGAATCGACGCCACCGCCCGCTCCCAGTGCCAACCTGATGGCCAGGGCAGCACTGGCAACCGCTGCCGATCACACGGTTTCGGCGCTGGTCGTGGATCCTTTACGGGGCGAACCCGTCCTGCAGGTATTGCATAATATTGACTCCGATCACTTGCTGGGGGCGGGCCTGTCACCCCATGCCAAGCAGGGCATGATGGCGTTGACGGTCTCGCTGCAGCGCTCTCTGCAGCTCTTGAACAATCCCCCCTGGTCCGAAGGCGGTCTGGTTTTAACGGATAACCTGGGCGCCGTGTTAGCCGCATCTCCTCAGCTTGCGTTGCGTTCGCTGTTGCCGGTAGAGCATTTGAGCTACGGTCCGTTACGTCCCGGCAGTTTGGCGGACGAGCGGCAGAATCTCGGTTCGCATCTGCATTTTTCCTACCAGATACGCGATGAGCTCTGGCTGCACGCCGTGCTGCCCAAAAGTACGTTGTTTGCAGCCAGCCGCAATATCGGCTGGATGATGCTGCTGCTGACATTGGCTGCAGTGCTGATCACCCCCCCGTTGCTGTTTCAGCTGCTGAAGAGCAATATTCTGAAACCGATCCATCGCTTGAATCAGGCTTTGCAGCAGATGCAGGGCGGACAGAGTCTGGTTCAGATCGACACGGGTCGCACCGATGATGAGCTGGCCGAGCTGGGTAAGTCGTTTAACAGTATGAACCTGGAGCTGTACCGCTCGGGTGAAAAAATCCGCAGTCTGACCTTTAACGATAATCTGACCGGCCTGCCGAACCGGGTGATGTTTGGCCGTAGCCTCAAGCGGGCCTTGTCAGAAGCACGCCGGCATGGCGGGCAGGTGGCGTTGCTCTATATCGATCTGGATCATTTTAAAAATATCAACGATACCCTGGGGCATCAGGTCGGAGATGATCTGCTTAGCGAAGTTGCGCGCTTGCTGGTCGAAAACCTGCAAACGGGTAATGGCGGCCATGATCCGCTGCTGGCTCGCCTGGGTGGTGATGAGTTTGCAGTACTGATCAGCGGCGCGGATGTTGTTGCGCAGTCTGCCTCGGTGGCAAGACGCATTATCGAGTCGGTTAAGCAGCCATTGCAGCTCAACGATGCACAGTGTTACATCGGTGCGAGCGTCGGTATCGCGCGCTATCCCGATGATGGTGCTGATGCCGAAGAGATGGTGCGCAGTGCGGACCTGGCGATGTATCAGGCCAAGCGTAACGGTCGTAACAACTTCCAGTGGTTTTCGGCCGCGTTGGGCGAGCAGAGCAAGGCGCGCGCCGATCTGACCCAGCGCTTGCATCAGGCGCGTATTCAGGGGGGCTTTGAACTCTATTTTCAGCCCATTATCGATAGCCGCACCCTGCATATCGCCTCGCTCGAAACCCTGATCCGCTGGCATGATCCGGAACTGGGGGCTATTTCACCCGAACAGTTCATTCCCCTGGCGGAAGAGAGCGGACAGATCATCCAGATCGGTGCCTGGGTGGTCGAAGAGACCTGCCGGCATCTTGCCCGCTGGCGTGATGAAGCCGGTGTGCTGACCATTGCCGGTATCAATGTTTCGGCTGTTCAGTTGCACAAGAGCGATGTTGCGGGCTTGCTCAAGCAGACCATGGCGCGCTATGACATCACACCCCAGCAGATCTATATCGAACTGACGGAAACCGCCGTGCTCGATGGTGAGACGCGAGTGATCGAAACGTTGAAAAAACTGCGTGAAATGGGGATCAAGGTGGCCCTGGATGATTTTGGTACCGGGTATTCGTCCCTGAGTTATCTGCAAAATTTGCCCATCGATATTCTTAAAGTGGATCGCAGCTTTATTGCCGAACTGGATAAAAAGAATAACAGCGTGATTCTGTCGGCGATCATCACTCTGGCGCACTCGTTGGGCATGACGGTGGTCGCCGAAGGCGTGGAAGATCAGGGGCAGTTGGCGTTCTTAAACGGCGAGGGGGCCGATCTGCTGCAGGGCTATCTGTTCAGCC
>JBFGYY010000421.1:0-3415 GCA_041587095.1 Motiliproteus sp.
AGGTGTCGCTCATCGTCCAGAACTGCCAGATGTTGCACCCTGTGTGCGTGCATCTGGTACCAGGCCTCTTCGGTGGAGGCATGCACCGCGATCGCAAATACCGGGCTGGTCATGACTTTTTCGACGCTGAGCAGCCGGGTCTCAGGTTTTTGCGGCTGGCTGATGGCTTCCGTCTGTGCATAGGCCTGTTGGGCCTGATTTGAGTGGCGTGGCGCCTTGACGTTGATGAAGGCGGGTGAGTGGTCCAGGGCTTCTTGAAACGGGCGGTTCTTCTGCAGTTGACCGAGTTTTTCAACCGTTCTCGGGCTCAGCAGCGCACTGACCGGCGTCTGAATCCGGTAACCCTGATCGAAGACTACTAAGGCCATAGCGAGTTCCCATTGTTGAAAGCTAAGGTACGTTGCCGCGTATCTGATCCTTAATGATAAAGCGCACCGGGTCAAGCCGGGCCAGCAGCGCGTCGGGTAACGGAGCCGGTTCAGCGCAGATTAACGCAGCCAGAATTTCACCGCCTAATGGCGCCGTGGTCAGTCCTTTGGAACCGTGGGCCAGAGAGATATACAGCCCCGGTTCGCGCGGTGGTTGACCGGGTATGCAGGCTTTCGCGTTGCGTCGCAACGGCGCAAAATGCAGGCGTGCGCCTTCCTGATCGGGGAGTGCCCCGATCAGGGGAAGGTAATCGCGGCTCGTGCTCCGAAAGCTGACGCGCCCCTGAGCCGCGGCTAATTGCGCTGACAGGCGTCCGGCCAGTGTAGGGGACAGTTCATCGACACGTTGCAGGTTCTCGATCTGATCCTGCCCATTGACGCGCGTATCTTGGCTGTGCAGATTGAAGGAGGCGCCGAAACAGTAGCGCTCCTGCCGGGCGGGGGCAATATAGCCTTTGCCGCATAAAACCGTCCTCAGAGGTGATGACTCGACCGGCCTGGCACAAAGGGTGATCTGCCCACGGATACGTTGCAGGCCATATGGGGCCAGCAGTGCTAATTGAGCGGACTCTGAACCTGTGGCCGCCACAAGCACAGAGGCGCAGGCCTGCGTGTGTCCCTCTGCGTCGCGTAATGTCCAGTTGCCCTCAGCGCTGCGCACGATGGATGTAACCCGACAGTTGTAAACGGTTTCGATCAGAGGGGATTCAAGCAGGGTACGGCACAGGGCTGGCGGACTGACCCAGCCTGCATCCGGGAAGAACAGGCCCGGGTGCTCGATGGCGACGCCGGCCAGTTCGCTGGCTTGCTGAGCCGTAACCGGCCGCAATAGCGATTCGGGATAGTGGCCTGCATCGAGTAAGCGCTGCTGGCGCTGCTGTTCAGCCGGGTTACTGGCGAGCTGTAACTGGCCGCACAGATCCATGGCCAGTGGCTGGTCAGCCAGCAGTGGGCGAATCAGTCCCAGACTGTACAGGTACCCGCTCAGGTGGATTTGGCTTTCCGGGGTTGGGACCGCAGGCAGTTTGCAGTAAAGCATGCCCTGAGGGTTGCCGGAGGCAGCGCTGGCCGGTCCCGGCCCCGCATCGATCAGCGTCACCGCTATGCCGCGCCGGGCCAGAGCATAGGCGGTGCTGCAGCCGGCAAGGCCGGCCCCGAGTACGATGACGCGCTCGGGATAGTTGTCCGGCCCCGGCTGTAACTCAGGGTCGGGTGAGGAGGTGGCGTCAGAGCGGGTGTTACGGCTATAAATCATTTCGAGTTTTGATCCCGTGCCTCATCGCTTGAGTCGGTGGCGCCTTACCTGTTACAGACTGGCTCCGCTGTGCTGATCGCGGTGCTCGTTATTATCAGGCAACCACGACACGGTCCCGACCGTTACCTTTGGCAGCATAGAGAGCATCGTCGACACGCTTGAGTAGGCCAACCAGCTTTTCTCCGGGTTGCAGCTGTGCAACACCAATGCTGGTGGTAAATCGGATGGCCTCGCCATCAGGAACGTCCACGCGTAACGCCTGGCAGGCGAAACGGAATCGTTCGGCAATTTTTTCGGCACTAGCCAGCTCTGTGTCGGTGAGAATCATCAGAAATTCTTCGCCACCAAAGCGTCCCACCAGGTCTTCACTGCGCGATTCACTGATGGCCATGTCGGCAAAATGCTTGAGTACTTCATCGCCGGTTGCGTGCCCGTATTGATCGTTAACACTCTTAAAGCGATCCAGATCGAACAGCATAATGGTCAACGGGTTCTTGTTGCTCTGGCAATAGGTTACTTCGCGTTTCAGGTAATTCATGATGGAACGGCGGTTGGCCAAGCCGGTGAGAGAATCGCGGTGCGCTTGTCGATACAGGCGCATCAGCATGGTCAGCTGGGTCAATGCGGCCCAGCCGGCAATCAGAGCAAGCAGCACCAGTAGCCAGATGTCGTTCAGCGTATCCAGCGAGAATAACTGGCCGAGATAGGCCGTGGTCAGCATGTAAAGCGCCACCACCGAACTACTGATAAAACCGCCTTCCATAATCGTTAGCGGGAAAATGGCACTCAGCGAAATGATCATAAACGGAAAAAAATGGTACCCCGCGGGCAGGCTGTGCTGTATCTGCTCCAGATAGAGATGGGCGGCGGTTTGGAACACTGACGGGATCAAAATCAGCAGGGCCAGCTTGATACGGGCAAGGCGCAGGTTGTGGTTGCCGCCTGACCACAAGCCCAGCCCCAGGCAAGCGACGCCGGTTATGCCGCGCAGGGTGGCGATCGTGTACAGCGCTTCTTCGCTGAGGTACAGCATGTCCACCATAATCCAGGCCGGGATCAGCAGGCCAAGCAGAAAGGCGATGGAGCGAACCCGGCTGTTGATATATTGCGCCCGGGTATGGCGAAAATGCTTGCTGTGCGAACGGGCGCGCAGAATATCGAGAAAATATTCCTGTTTGAGGCGCTGGAGAAACTCCGCCTTGGTGTTCCGTCCGGGCGGGTTCTTGCGCCTGCAGCTGATGTTAGCGTTGCTGTTCATGCCTCTGACCCGGATCGAATATTGCGAGCAGTTTGAATCGTCTATAAATGCCAGAAAGGCTTAGCCATTGCCAGAGGTTAAGCCTTTTTTATCACGCCGAGTGCTGAATTTGCCACTGCACTTCGTTGCATGATTGCATGTCTGTCGCTACGCGGTGCCATTACCGAAGCTTATGCGTAGCAGTGAAGGCAGTTTATCGACGAAATTGAATTATATCATTGATATGACTCAATTATCGTCAGATTCCGGTCAATGGGGGATTCGACGTTGATGTCTGGCGTTCAGACTGTTGCGACGGCGTTTGGCGTAGTGGCCGGGACTAGCGTCTCAAGAACGGGACAATCGACTCAAGAACGGAACCAATGCCCCAAGGACTGGCTGTTGCGGGCAAGGGGCCGGATTTTAACGGTGACGTCGCCGGATAACCCCGGAGGGGGCAGCGTGTCGATGTGTGAGAAAAAGTTGCATAGCAGG
>JBFGYY010000422.1:0-3412 GCA_041587095.1 Motiliproteus sp.
CAGCTGGAATTCCGGGATCTTGCCCCCGGACAGCTTTGTTAACAGCGCAAGTGTTCCCCACAGAAACACTGAAACGGAGCCTATCCATGTCGCCTTTACCGCGTTAGTCATCTCTTTTCCTTAAACTCAAACTGTTAATGAACCATGCAGAGATACTATGATCAGCAGAGGGTGGTGTGCTTTAGGATTACGGCTGTTTTATTTCGCTTTTCGGCGTAAGTGACTGGGTGAAGCTCCGAAGTGGCGAGAGAAGCGGTCACTAAATGAGGACAGGGAGCGGTATCCCACCGTATCAGCGATGCGTTGAATACTCAGGTCAGATTGCTCCAGCAGCCGCCAGGACTCCTGCATGCGCAGCTCTGTAAGGTAGTGATGCGGCGTCATGCCGATCTGGCTGCGAAATAATTCGTTTAGTTGCCTGATACTCAGGTGAGCAACTGCGGCAAGTTCAGCGACGATGATTTTATTGCGAAAGTGGTCATCCAGGTACTGCTTGGCGACAGATACCCGTCTATCAAGCTTTAGATTGTCGCCGTGTCGCTCCTGCAAAAGCTGAATTAATAGCAGTAGCATTTGATGTTCGGTCTGAGACGCCCCAGTGCTGTTTATCAATTGTGAATGCAAAAACCGGATGTAGTGAAGCAAGGTTGAATCCAGCTCGACAAAGAAGGGAAGTCGCTCCAGTGCCGGAGCAAAAGCCTTGGGAACATCAGCGACTAAAAACCGGTTTTGTTCGCAAGCAAAGTACAGGTGGTTGCTTCCGGACGGAATAACGGCGGCCACATTCTGCGTGACATTACCCTCAGTTTGGTCAATAGCCAGCGACAGCGTACCCAGCAATGGTAGTACCAGCTGGTGGTGATCATGGGCGTGTTGTTCACCTTCACCACCATAACTGCGCAGGTGTAGATTAACGTCGGATATAGCCATAGGGTGAGTATATTCTAAAGACGTTGCTGAGAGGAGTGAATCAGGGGGGGGCAGGCGTTTATCCCCGGCTGTTTAAGGCGCCGGCTTTGCCTGACCAAGCCAGTTCAGTACACCCAGGCCTGCAGCGCGCCCGCTGGCCAGGCAGCCTGTCAGCAGGTAGCCGCCGGTAGGGGCGTCCCAATCCAGCATCTCGCCCGCGATAAACAATCCCGGCTTTTGTTTCACCATCAGGTGGTTATCCAGCTGTGCAAAGCCGACACCGCCGGCACTGCTAATCGCCTCCTCGATGGGGCGAGGGGCCGTGAGCGGCAAAGGTAGCGATTTAATCGCCGCTGCCAGTCGCTGCGGATCACTGAACTGCTCGGCGCTGGTCAATTCCCGTAACAGGTTGGCCTTGATACCCTCCAGACCGGCCCGTCGTTTCAAATGGGTTGCCATGCTGGCGCCGCCGCGAGGGGTGCTCAGCGCCCGGGTGAGTTGCTCTAAGGTGCGCTGCGGTGTCAGATCGATCTGCAGCGTTGCGAGCGGATGTTGGCGCAGCTCGGCTTGCAATGCCGACGCTAATGCATAGACCGCACCGCCTTCGACACCGGTATCGGTAATCATCAGGTCGCAGCGGCGCGCTGTGCTATTGCTGGCCGGATGGCTGAGGGCGATCGATTTCAACGGTTTCCAAGCGAAGCGCTGTCGGAAATGCTCGCTCCAGGAACAGTCAAAGCCACAATTGGAGGCTTGCAGCGGGCTGACCTGGATATTGTGGTGCTCTAACACGCTGACCCAGCGGCCATCGGAGCCCAGCCTTGGCCAGCTGCCGCCGCCAAGGGCCAGGATGACAATGTCGGCGTTAATCTGGACCACGCCGGCATCGGTGCTGAAACACAGATGATTCTGCCGGTTCCAGCCGGTCCAGCGGTGGCGCTGATGAAAACGGACCTGTTGCTCTTTGAGCCGCCGGCGCCAGGCGCGCAGCAGTGGCGCGGCCTTGCGGTCTTCGGGAAAGATGCGTCCCGAGCTGCCGGTGAAGGTCTGGATGCCTAATCCGTTAACCCAGGCCCGGATGTGCTGATTATCAAAGGCCGTAATCAGCGGGGCTAATGCGTCGCGGCTGTCACCGTAGCGGCTTAAAAGTGTCTCGAGCGGTTCGCTGTGGGTGATATTCAAGCCGCTTTTGCCGGCCAGCAAAAACTTACGTCCCACGGTCGCCATGGCGTCGTAAACATCGACCTGTACACCGGCAGCACTGATAACGTCGGCGGCCATCAGTCCTGCCGGGCCGCCACCGATAATCGTCACCGTCGGAGTCGCTGTGTTTTTGAGAGGCATTCGCTGGCTCGTCAGTAAAATTTGCGGGCTAATGTACCACGTTTTTTACAGGGAGAGGGGAAGCTGTGATATGGAGGTTTGACGCCGTGTGAGGAGGTGTGCCGAAGCGGTTGGCCATCGAAGCGACCTTGTCACTGGCCACCGGTGGGCTGACTAGGTAACCTTGAATCTGATCGCAGCCTTTCTCGCATAGCATGGCTTGTTGTGCCTTGGTTTCGACCCCTTCGGCAATCACTTCAAGGCCAAGGCTGTGCCCCAGCGCAATGGTCGCATCGACGATAGCCCGGTTATCAGGATCGCTGGTCAAATCTGTAATGAAGGAGCGGTCAATCTTTAGCTTATCGGCATGAAAGCGTTTGAGGTAGCTGAGGGATGAATAGCCGGTGCCAAAATCATCAATCGACAGCAGGCATCCTAGTTTTCTCAGTTGGGACAGAGTTTCAAGTGCCTCTTCTGCGTCATCAATTAGCATGCTTTCGGTTAGCTCCAGTTCAAGGTATCTTGATTCCAACCCGGTCAAAAACATCCCCTGAGCGACTTGGTTAAGTAACTCCATTGGATTACAGAATTGCCGAGCAGATAGGTTGACGGCGACCGGAATATGAAAGCCAACCTCAAGTTGCCATTGACGGTTCTGGCGGCAGGCTTCCTGCAGGACCCAGTTTCCGATAGGGATGATTAAACCGGTTTGTTCTGCGACCTCTATAAACACGGCAGGAGAAAGCAGTCCGCGCTCGGGGTGCTGCCATCGGATCAGGGCTTCGAGGCCGATAAGCAGTCCGCTTTGCAGGCAGATTTGTGGCTGGTAGAACAGAACGAATTCGCGCTGCTCGATCGCACGGCGTAATTCGATTTCAAGATTGAGTCGATTCAGAGCATTGGAGTCCATCTGTTGTGTGAACAGACAATATTGATTGCGACCTTTTTGTTTTGCCGTATACATAGCAACGTCGGCATTTTTGACCAAGGTCTTTTCATCGATACCATCATGGGGATAGCTACTGATACCAATGCTGGCGCTCAGATGGATGCTTTGTCTCTGGATCTGGAATGCAGGCGTCATGTTGGCCAGTAGTTTGCTGGCGAGCTGACCGGGGTCAGTGGCGCTTTCTTTGGCGAGAACGGTGAATTCATCACCGCCTAGACGAGCAATAATGTC
>JBFGYY010000423.1:0-3403 GCA_041587095.1 Motiliproteus sp.
GGCGCCAGAGTGAATGGGCGCCGCCTATGCACCACTTCTGGGTGATGATGATCATCGCCTGCTGTTTGTTTATTGCCCAGCTGGGCAAAGACATCATCTGTGACTTTTATTACCTGGTAACGGGTACCAAGCTCCTGAAACGCAGTGAGGAGGATACCCATGGAAATTGAACTGCTTACCGTCGTACTGCTGATCTGTATCTTTATCTTCTTTGCTTTAGGTTCACCCGTAGGTCTTGCACTGGGCGGGATCGCCATGGCCATCGGTTATATGACCTGGGGTGATGGCATATTCAATGTTATCCCCACGACGCTGGAATCGACCTTTTTCAGCTTTATCTTGCTGGCGATTCCGCTCTATATCTATATGGGGCAGCTGCTGACCAAATCCGGCATCGGTGATGCCATGTTCAATGCCAGCCAACTGGTTATTGGCCGGGTTAGGGGCTCTTTGGCCATCAGCGTTATCGGCGTCTGTTCGATGATAGGCGCAATGGTCGGCATCATCGGTGCCGGAATTATGACATCGGGCAGCATTGCGCTGCGCCCCATGCTGGAGCGGGGCTATGACCGGCGTTTGGCGCTGGGGGTCATCATGGCTGGCGGTGGTCTGGGCATTCTGATTCCACCCAGTATCCCCATGATCATGTTCGCCGCATCGACGCAAAATTCGGTTGGTCGCATGTTCCTGGGTGCGATGGTGCCTGCGCTGGTCACTATTGTATTGCTGATTCTGTATGTCGTGATCAGTTGCAAGCTTAATCCGAATAAAGCGCCCCTGGACAAGGATGATTTAGCGCACGTACCACCTTCGCCGCGCGAGAAATTTCTTATCCTGCGCGATGGTCTTTCCGCGCTGGCGCTGATCTTCGTTGTACTTGGCAGCATTATCAGCGGTATAGCCACACCGACGGAATCCGGCGCACTGGGAGTGGTGGGGGCTATCCTGCTGTCGATCCTGTTCAAGCGTTTCAAACCGGCCCTGCTTCAGTCTGCCGGTGTTCAGACCGCCGCGCTGGTCAGTGTGGCGATGTGGGTCATCTTTGGTGCCTCCATATTCAGCAACTTCCATCTGCTGATGGGGGTGCAGACCATGGTGTCCAACTTCACCGCCAGTCTGGACATGCCGCCAATCATGATCATCATCATGTTCCAGCTCATAATGCTGCTGCTGGGTTTTATCATTGATGAGTTCATTATCGTATTGATGTGTGCGCCGTTGTTCACACCGATCGCGGTCACCCTGGGCTACGATCCGATCTGGTTTGGTGTCTTGATGATCATCAATATCATGATTGCCGTACAGACACCGCCGTATGGCTTCGCGCTCTTCTACCTTAAGGGGATAGCGCCTCCTGACGTAGGGATGGGGGAGATCTACCGCTCGGTCACCCCCTTTATCCTGTTGAACCTTATCGTACTTATTCTGTGCATGCTCTTTCCTGAGATTGTGCTCTGGCTACCCAATAAAGTGATGGGATGAGGAGGCTTCTATGTTTAATCATATCCTGATACCAATTGATCTGGCTCACCGGGAGCAGCTGACCCGATTGATGGAGGCGGCACGTTTACTGATCGACGGGGCCGGCACCATCACGTTGCTCTATGTGGATACGATTCTGGTTCACAAGAAGGGTACTCCGGAGCTGGGCGGCAGTAATTATGCCGAGCATGAGAAGGCGGCCCGCGATCAGATGAATCACCTGATCGAGGATCTGAGAATGGAAAACGTGAGCATCGATTTCACGACGCGTGAGGGTGCTGCGCATGATCAGATACTCGAAGAGGCCTCTGAGAGCAAAGCTGACGCCATCTTGCTGATGGCAAAGCGACCGGGGTTTGCCAGTTATTTTATCGGTTCAACTTCGGAACGGGTGGTCAGGCATGCTGACTGTTCGGTCTTTGTCATTCGTCACTGACGGCAGGCGGGGGCTTCGTGCCCCCATTAATTACGCCCCCTTCGATAAGGACTCCGAGCATGACTTCAGTCCTCTACCCGACCACCAATTTGCAAGCCACCGAAACGCTCAAAATTGAGCGGGGCGATGGTGTCTATGTTTACGACAACCAGGGCCATCGTTATCTGGAGGCCATGGCCGGCCTCTGGTGTACCGCACTGGGGTATAACAACCCGGAACTGGTCCAGACGGCCACCGAGCAGATGGAGAAACTCTCCTATGCGCATCTGTTTGGCGGCAAGACTCACCAGAACGCCATTGCATTGGGTGAGGCTTTGGCTGACATGGTTCCGGTGCACGACGCCCGGATCTTTTTTGGCAATTCAGGCAGCGATGCCAACGATACCCACCTCAAATTGCTGCGCTATTATTTTAATGCCATCGGCAAACCGGAAAAGTTCAAGGTTATTTCCCGCGAGCGCTCCTATCACGGCGTGACGGTTGCCGCTGCCGCACTTACCGGACTTGAGGTGAATCACCGCCATTTTGATCTGCCTTTTGAGGCGCTGGGTATACTGCGCACCGATGCGCCGCACTACTACCGGGGAGCCTTGCCGGGCGAAGATGAGACCGCTTTCGTCGATCGTATCACCGACAATCTGGAACGGATGATACTGGCTGAAGGGCCTGAGACCATCGCAGCCTTTATCGCCGAGCCGATCACCGGTGCCAGCGGTGTTATTGTGCCCCCGGCTGGTTACTACGAGAAAGTGCAGGCGATACTGCGCCGCTACGATATTCTGTTTTGGGCTGATGAGGTGATCACCGGCTTTGGTCGTACCGGCAATGATTTTGGCTGTACCACGGTGGGGATCGACAACCCCGACCTGATGTCGCTGGCCAAGCAGCTGACTTCCGGTTACCTGCCGCTCAGCGCCTCGGTCATACCGGGTCATATGTACGAGGCGATGATCGATCCCAGCGCCAAAGCCGGCGTGTTCGGCCATGGTTACACCTATTCCGGTCACCCTGTCGCCTGTGCTGTCGCTTTAAAAACTTTGGAGATTTACCAGCGCGATAATGTGTTCCAGACGGCCGACCAAACAGGGGCCTATCTGCAACGCTGCCTGCAAGGCCTGAGCGATCACCCGTTGGTGGGTGAAGTCCGGGGAGAGGGACTCATTGCAGCGGTGGAACTGGTCGCCAACAAGGTGACAGGGCAGGCTTTTGATGGTCCGCAAGTCGGGACTTTTGCTCAGCAGGCTTGTCAGGATCGCGGTATGATCGTGCGTACGGTTGCCGGTTCTTCGCTGGCATTTTGCCCGCCGTTGATCATCAGTCGCGATCAGATCGACGAACTCATGGCTATTCTGGTTAGCGTCCTTGACGATGCGCTGGTATTTGCACATAGCAACAGGTTGCTGAAAAACTGACCCGCTCTCCGGACAGGCTCTCGAAGGGGCTGTAAATCCGATGGGGCGGCCGTCAAACCGGCCTGTTCGTCGA
>JBFGYY010000424.1:0-3391 GCA_041587095.1 Motiliproteus sp.
ATTACCGAAGAGATCTGGCAACGTGTTGCACCGCTGGCCGGCCAGGACGGTCAGAGCATCATGACTCAAGCCTATCCCGAAGCCAGTGAAGCGCGGATAGACCCAATTGCCGAGGCGGACATCGAGTGGTTGAAAGGCGTCATTCTAGGCGTACGCAATATCCGTGGTGAAATGAACATCTCTCCCGCCAAGCATATTGCCGTATTGCTGCAAAACGGTGACGATCAGGACCTGCGGCGCTTGAATGAAAACCGTCCGTTCCTGCGCAAAATGACCAACTTGGAATCGATCAGCTGGCTACAAGCCGATGAAGAGGCTCCCCTGTCTGCCACACAGCTGGTCGGGGATATGCGCGTTCTGGTCCCGATGGCCGGTCTCATCGACAAAGAAGCCGAGCTGGCGCGCCTGATGAAGGAACTGGATAAACTCAGCAAAGAGGTGGCCAGAGTTGAAGGCAAACTGAATAACCCCAAGTTTGTCGACAAGGCACCCGAGGCGGTTGTTGCCAAAGAGCAAGCCAAACTGGACGATGCGAAAGCCGCACAGGGCCAGTTACAGAGTCAGTTTGATAAGATCGCAGCGCTGTAACGGTCAATCAAAGATATTCTACGCGCCTTCGGGCGCGTTTTTTTATTCTTTGTCCGCTGCGGCTTGCCCGACCTAATATAAATCAATAAAGTAATGCTCTTTCAGTCTCCGCGCTTTTACCTCAGACTGTACTAACCTTACCCACAGAGTCGCTACTACCTTGCTATTTCGCCCGCTAACAAGGTGACACGGATGCCACCAACACGAACCTTATCAGTCCGGTTACGGCAGCTTATCTGCTCAATAATCATCAGCTTAACGGCCATATCAGCCGCAACGGGAGCTTCACCTCCGCAAGTCGTCGCGAACGAACGCGCCCCCCAGGCCCCGTTAACCCAACACACCTTGCGAACCATTTTTTCCATGCGCCTGTCCCTGTGGTCAAACGGGCTGCCAATACGCGTTATTGTCCTCGACGATTCGCACCCTGTTCACCAGCAATTCAGTAAACAGGTATTAGGGATGTTCCCCTACCAGCTACGACAGGTCTGGGACCGCGGTGTCTTTTCAGGTACTGGTGCTGAACCCATATTCGCCAACAGCGTAGAAGAGATGATGGAGAAGGTCCGGCTGATCCCCGGAGCCATCGGCTATCTGCCCTCCAATTACCCACGTCCCGGAGTGCGCGATGTTAGCCATCCTTGATATCTTAGGTACATTAAAAATGCGGCACGCCTCAGGGTCGCTAATGTTTTTCATACTTGCCCTGCCCCCTCTGGCGTCTTACGCCAGCACTGCGGATAGCCACAAGTTCCAGTGGAACGGTTTCATCACCCAAGGCTGGTCTCTGAGTGATAACAACCGGTTTTTTGGTGCATCGGACCGCCATCATGGCAGCTTTATCTTTCGTGAGATCGGCATGAATGGCGCACTGGAACTCACTCCGGCTTTCCAGCTGCGCGGACAACTCCTGTCGCGAACGGCCAGCAGAGAGGACAGCGCATCGCCCAAGGTTGATTACCTGTTCGCAAACTGGAACTGGCTGCAACGTCAGCAACAGCAGGCAGGCCTGCGGCTGGGGCGCATTAAAAACCCGATCGGCTTCTACAATGACACCAGAGACGTCGCATTTACCCGACCCGGCGTAATTCTGCCCCAATCCATCTATCTGGAAAGAATCCGTCAGCTGGAGCTGGCTTCCGATGGCATAGGTGCCTATTACCGTTACACACCTGCACACGGCAGCTGGCTGTTTGACGGGCTCTGGGGGCGTCCGCAAACCGATACGGAAACCGAGCTCTCTTTCTTCGGCGGTGACATTCCAGGCAACTTCACCGACGGTCAGTCCCTGATGTTGCGCCTCGTATACGAGCATCAAGGAGGGGTATTCAAACTGGGCACCACCTATATCAAGGCCCGGGCTCCGTTTGAGAGTCCGTTTCTCAGCGACCCAGAAATAGATTTCGATATGTCTGGCTTGTCCGGCCAACTGAATCTTGAGCACTGGAGCTTCACAGCGGAATACTTCCGACTGCGATCCGATCGCAGCTCCATAGGCTTACTACCAAGCCCCTGGAATAAGGACAACGCCATCGCCTACTACCTGCAGGCGGAGTTTCGATTCCAGCCGCGATGGACGCTGCTGCTGCGGTATGACGACGCGACATGGACTCCCGATGATCCTGACGGCGCTCAGTTTCAAGCCGCAACCGGCCTCCCGGCCCATACCCGCTTTGCCCACGACTGGACGATTGGCGCAGCCTACACCCCGACACGTCAGTGGTTACTGAGGGCGGAATGGCATCAGGTCAAAGGGACAGTATGGTTACCCGCCAAAGACAATCCATCACCCTTTCAGTCCAAGGAAAAATGGGGGTTATTGTTGCTTCAGGCAACATATCGTTTTTAACAGTATTGATTTTTTCGCAATGCAACAACGGCTGCTAAGCTTAAAACATGCAGTGTAAGGAATATGAGCCGATGACCAAAACACCCCGAGCCGGCCGCTTTTTGAGCCTCAAATGGAAGCTGTTTATACTGCTGTCGCGTTTCTTTCTCGCCATCGCCGTGGGGACTTCCTGGCTCACCTATCAGCAGCAACAAGAACAACTGCATACCGAACGGCTGCAGATAAGCCAGCGCGCAAGCCATGAGCTGACCCGGCAAATTATCAGTTCTCAGGAACGCCTGTCCCGATTAGCCGAATACCTGGTTCTGCTGTCTACCGAAGATGGCTCGAGCCGCTCGCAAGCAAAGCTGGCTCAAGGCGCTAAACGCTACTTCGATCGCCTGCAGCTTTTATGGGGGCTGGACACGCTTCAACTACACATTGCCAATAACCCGTCTCTGCTGGCGCTCGGTGATTCAGACCCCAAGCTGTCACTTGTTAGCCAGAGGTCACTCACGAGCGAAGCACCGGCGATGGGGCTGGACTGTTCGCCGGAGTGCAAGGTCCAGGCTGCGGTACCGGTATTACTGGAGTCAGGAACCGCCAGCCTGGGCATATCAAGCTCCATCGCCGACCTGATTCTCGATATGCGAGGTATCTCGGGCTGGGAGATCGGTATCGTCACCCCAAGCAATGGCGACACAACTAGCAAAACAACCACGCCAGAGCCGGACCTGCAAAACTGGAAATTGAACGTCACAGCCCTGAGTAACCGCGACAAACTGCTTCCCACACTGCAGAAAGCCGCTCGCACCATCCCCTTCCATGGGGCCGGCAGCTACCTGATTGAGCAGCAGGGACACTTTTACGACCTGACACTCGAACCGATTGGACTCGAAGGCCAGGCGATGAACTATTGGGTTATTTTAACGGACATCACCGAAAGCTACGCGGCAATACGCTACAACTCCTTAC
>JBFGYY010000425.1:0-3389 GCA_041587095.1 Motiliproteus sp.
ACCGCACATCATTGGAATCAGCCGCACCGCGATCCTCGATCTCAGTAGCAAACAGGGTCTGCGCACTGTCACGGTATGACTTAACACGGATCTGCTTGCCTGGCAGTGCTGATCCAACCAGATTGTCATTATCTTCGGTCTGCGCTGTAACCTGTACGGTCAGGCCCAGCAGCGAAACCTGATTAGCTGCAGTCAAGGTGGCCGGCCCCTCCAGCCGCACGCGGATCTCGCGGAAACGCAGACGATCGGCGGTTAAGGTGCCACTACTAACATTCAGATCTCCCTGCGCATTGAGTTTGACGCCAACCTGGATATCCTGAGTCGTCCCCCCCTGAAACGCCACGTTAACAGGGTCGAACACCACGTCCTGGTCACCCAGAGTAAACTGCGTGCTACTAGTGACACGCGTTACAAAGCCTTCGAACTCACCTTCAATAACCCCGGTGAAGCCCTCCGCATTCAACCGCTCCGGCTTACAGGTCAGAGACGTAACCGCATTCAGCGTATCACCGGCGGAAAAACCCGGGTTTGGATTCGCCTTAACGCGCACCCGGTCGCCATCCTTGAGAGCACCAACACAGTCGTTCGGTACGATAGCACCAAAATCAACGACTTGCGTACCGATCGTAAAGGTCGAACCTGCCAAACCATTTAATCGTCCGACCAGTTGCCAGCCAGCCAAACCTGCAGCTTTATACTCCAGGCGTGTCGCTTGAATGACGCCCTGATCATCTAACGGTCCTGAAACCTCCAGCTCATCGCCAAGCTGCAACGCGGACAGCAATACCTGGTTGGCAGGATGGGCAGCAGCGTCCTCAATAAAGGTATCACCGGTGACCACCACGGTCTGCCCCAGCACACGTAGCGGGGACAACGAGGTAATCGGCCCTTTCACCTGATGCTGGATACTTACCTGTTGCGCAGTACCGCTGCTGAACTGGGCGTTGGTATCGTTGACCTGTACATCGACGCTCATTCCTAGGTTCAGGTCACTTTCAAGTGCGGGTACATCATCAATCAGAATAGTCGCGGTATCGGTTTCGAATTTCCCCTGATCATTCAGAAAGATACTACCGAAGCCGGTAATGGACCCCGACCCCGTGCCGCCGATGCCGCCACCGGCCAATGAACCGCCGCCTCCGCCGCCACCGCAGGAAGCGACTAAAGTTACGCCGAGCACTAGTGCCGCGCCGGTCTGGATGTTCTGTTTCATGGCAGTTTCTCCTGGTTATTGTCCGGCAACAACGCCTCTTCAAAGAAGAAGATACCGACACCGGCCCGATAGCGTCCCTCACCGGGAAGATCGGGATGCTCATCCCGGTCATGCTTAGCCAGCCATTCATCGTATTTTTTTAACAGTGCCAGGGAATCCCGATCGGACAGCTCTCTAAACAGCTGTACCGCTTCTCTGGACAGATTGTCGTACTCAACCTTGAGCTGGAAGCGGCTCAGTTCCGGCTTGGCATCCAGATTGTGATCAACCGTCTCGGCCAGATCGCGTATATCGTTGCCCAACACCGCCAGCTGTTCCGCCTTGTCAGAACTGGGGATATAGGCCGCTTTCAGCAGGCTGACCTGACCATTGTCCAGCGTTTCCAGCGCTCCCACGCGCTGCAGCTCATCGATCACCGCCCGCACCGGCATATCCCCGCTGTAACGCCCCACCAGGGTACGAAAGCTCGGTTCGCTGTCTTCGATGCTCAAAGGCAACGGGGCACCATCGCGACTAAAATCGGCATCTCGACGCCAGCCACTGATCACCCGCGCACAACGACTGAAGCGCACATCCAGCGCGCCCTCGTCCTGCTCGGGCAAACGCTGGATACGCAACACCTCTTTACGGGTCAATCCGGTTAATACCGCAATGCGTGAATTGGTCTGTTTGCGCCCGTCTAAGGTAAACTCCTCAGCGGCAACCTGAACGAACACCTGGCGCGCCACCTCAGCGAAGCTGCCAAAAGGAATGTTCAGGCGGATCATAATCCGCACCAAAGGGCGCAGTAATGTGGTGAGTGCTGACAACGCAGCTTGTTGATCTGTCTTTTTCATAATTGGGATTATATTCCCAATTAACGACTTGTCAATGTTGATTACAATTTATTAACAGGCCCAACCAGGCAGAGTTGCTTTTATTTCAAACATTCGTCAAATATAATCACCACCTCTGTTGAGAGGTCCCACCATGTCCAGTATTGCTCCCTCCGTTCCAACCGGTCACAGTCACATCGAAGATTTTTTCGCCCTGATATCCGGTACTACCTTTGTCGCACTCGGTGTGTTTTTCTTTACTCAGCAGGGAATTCTTACCGGCGGGACGGCAGGCATTGCACTGTTATTAACACACCTGACCGGAATGAGTTTCGGCCAGGTATTCTTCGCCATTAACCTGCCCTTTTACTGGATCGCCTGGAAACAGATGGGCTGGCGCTTTTGCCTGAACACCTTTATTTCCGTAACCACGGTTTCGCTGCTGGTCGATCATGCCGACCAAGTCATTGCTGTTTCGCGCATCGACCCGTTGACGGCAGCGATCATCGGCGGCTTCCTGATTGGCATGGGGATGCTGATCCTGTTCCGGCACCGTGCGAGTTTAGGCGGGCTGGGCATTCTCGCACTGCTGCTGCAGTCGCGCTATGGCATCCGGGCCGGTAAGTTCCAGCTCGCGGTTGACTGCATCATACTGCTCTGTTCGTTCTTTATCGTCAGCTGGCAACTGTTGGGGTTTTCAATTCTCGGCGCCATCGCACTGAATATGGTGATCACCCTGAACCACAAGCCCGGTCGTTATCAGATAACGTAAAATCGGCTACAGGCTACAAAATAGTGTGCTCTGGCTTCGATAGTGGTGTGCTCCCGATAAAGCAGATACGCTCAATTCGTTTGCATTTTCAGCGACAGTTTCGAACGCTTGGGGCTCAGGTCTTCATGCGATCTTTGCCAGCATACCTCCTGACATAATCTCAGTGTTGGCACGTTTATTATTCAGCAAACGCTAAGCCATTTGACGCTTGACAAAATGGTTGATGATGTAGCTCAGAACCACATCGCCGTGCTGATTGATCGCGCGGTACTGCATGCGCAAAATCCCCTTATCCGGCTTAGAGCGTGACGACGTCACTTCCAATACTTCAACCTCGGTATGCAAGGTGTCACCGGGACGTACCGGGGCCAGCCAGCGCAACTCATCGATCCCCGGCGAACCCAGACTACAGGCAGCCAGAATTCCACTCTGGATAAACAGCCTGAAACTTAGCGACAGGCTCTGAAATCCACTGCCGATCAGCCCCCCATACAGTGAATCAGCGGCTGCGTTAGCGTCTAAATGAAACGGCTGCGGGTCGTATTTCAGCGCGAAGTCGATAATTTCACTTTCAGTCAGTGTCACACCG
>JBFGYY010000426.1:0-3388 GCA_041587095.1 Motiliproteus sp.
CCTTTAACAGCACCGTTTGTCGCAGAGCATCTGGGTATCAAATCGTCTGCGCCCGAAGGTTGGTTCTTTCCGGATACCTACAGCTATACCCGTACCGATTCAGCACTGGATATCCTGTCGCGGGCGCATAAAAAAATGCAGGTTGTACTCAAAGAAGAGTGGGAGCGCCGGCAGCCTGACTTGCCGCTCAAAACACCTTATGAAGCGCTGGTATTAGCCTCGATTGTCGAAAAGGAAACCGGTGCTCCCAGTGAGCGAGAAGCGATTGCCGGAGTTTTTACGCGCCGGTTAGAGAAGAAAATGCGCTTGCAGACAGACCCCACCGTTATATATGGGCTGGGCGAAAGCTATCAGGGTAATATCACCCGCAAGCACCTGCGTCAGATGACCCCCTACAACACCTATCGAATTGACGGGTTGCCACCGACGCCAATCGCCAGCCCCGGCAGGGAGGCGATTCGTGCGGCATTGAATCCGGCTCCGGGCAAGGCG
Source organism: Motiliproteus sp. (assembly GCA_041587095.1). Lineage (GTDB taxonomy): Bacteria > Pseudomonadota > Gammaproteobacteria > Pseudomonadales > Balneatricaceae > Motiliproteus. The sequence continues at coordinate 493 of JBFGYY010000426.1, forward strand.
CTGTATTTTGTTGCGATGGGCGATGGTCGTCATCAGTTTTCCGCCACGCTGACCGAGCATAATCGGGCGGTAAAACGTTATCAGTTAGGGACACGGCGATCCGATTATCGATCCGCGCCCACTAAATCAGCAGATGAAGGATAAACATTCGTGCGAGGAAAATTTCTTACACTTGAGGGCGGAGAGGGTGTCGGTAAAAGTACAAACCTTCGTTTCATCGAGGGTTGTCTTACCGAAGCCGGCGTTGATTTTCTTGTCACCCGTGAGCCGGGAGGAACGCCGCTGGCCGAGGAGTTGCGAAATCTATTGCTGGCCAGGCGCACCGAGACCGTTGGTGAAACCTGTGAATTGCTGATGGTGTTCGCGGCTCGGGCACAGCATCTCCAGCAACTTATATTACCGGCGCTGGAGCAGGGTCGCTGGGTCCTCTGTGATCGTTTCACCGATGCGACTTATGCTTATCAAGGCGGTGGGAGAGGGCTTTCGTTAGAGACTATTGCAACATTAGAGACGCTGGTGCAGGGAGTTTTGCGCCCGGATTGTACCCTGCTACTTGATGCACCTGTAGAGGTTGGTATGGAGCGGGTGGGTAAGCGCGGCGGGCTTGATCGATTTGAAAGCGAACGAGCAGATTTTTTCAGGCACGTGCGTGACAGTTATCTTCAGCGAGCCGCTGCTGAACCCGAGCGTTTCAGCATTGTCGATGCCTCTCTTTCGCTGCCCGAGGTTCAATCGCAGATTCAAGACGTAATGGATCGTTTGCTCCGTGGCTAATACGCTGCAGATGGATGATCGCTTCAACGGTGAGGCACCGTATCCCTGGCAGTCGCCTACCTGGGAGAGGTTGCTGATGCTGCAGCAAAAACAGCGCCTTCCGCATGCCTTGTTGTTGCATGGTGAGCCGGGGACGGGCAAGGAGCATTTTGCGAGAGCGTTAGGCGAATACCTGTTATGTTCGTCGCCTGCCGGCACGGCACGCTGCAATGCCTGCAAAAACTGCCTGTTACTCAATCAGGGCTTTCATCCGGATATTCTGGAAATATTTCCGGCTGAGGCGGGTAAAGTTATCAAGGTCGATCAGATTCGGGCGCTCAATCAGTTTATGTCGGGTGTCTCCCAGCAAGGCGGCTACCGGATTGTGATCATTTCACCCGCTGAAGACATGAATATCAATGCGGCTAACGCTGTCTTAAAAATGCTGGAAGAGCCCGGGCATAATACGCTGTTTATTTTGGTAACCCAGCTTCCGGGTCGTTTGATGGCGACGATTCGAAGTCGCTGCCAGGCATATTTATTGAGCCCTCCGGACGCACGACAAGCGCAGGTTTGGCTTGAGCAGCGTCTTGGCAGCCAAGAGCAGGCACGAACGGCCCTGACAGCCTGTACGCGTGCGCCGCTCACTGCGCTGCAGCTGATCGAATCAAACCAGCTTGATGGATGGAATCAGCAGTTACAGATCATGCTCGATGTTGCAGGGCGTCGCCTTGGTGTCTGCGATGCGGCCCAGCGCCTGATCAAACACGATAGCCTTGCGTTATTGCAGGCAATGGAGTCCTGGAGCGCAGAATTAATTCGAACGGTTATGACCCAGGATCAGCAAAATTTGCATACGTCAGCACTGGCTAGCCTGCTCCCGCAGCTTGGCGCAGGCGGTAAGATTGAGAAGTTGTTTGAATTTATTGATAGAATACGCGAATATCGACGGTATTTTCGTAGCCGGGCGAACCCAAATCCACAGCTGATGTTCGAAGAGTTGCTGTTGCGATGGGAGTCACTGTTTGGATCGTGATCGACGCTCCCGATAGTTCATCATAGAGATAGATTTTAATCACGAATAAATAGAGGGTAATTAATGGCTAGCCCCCGCGCCAGTCACGGTATTCTTTCCCTGACGATCAAAAGTAAAGATGAACTTTATCGTGCGTTCATGCCTTTTATTAAGAACGGTGGCATGTTTGTTCCCACCGTTCGCGATTACCACATGGGCGAAGAAGTCTTTATGCTGCTCGACCTGATGGAAGAGAGCGATAAAATACCGGTTACGGGTAAAGTTATTTGGGTTACCCCGAAGGGAGCGCAAGGCGGAAAACAAACCGGTGTCGGTATCCAGTTTAATGGTGATGATGCTGCCGTCGTGAATAAAATTGAAACTTATCTGGCCGGCGCGCTGGGCTCAGGGCGTTTAACCGACACCATGTAAACCAGCCTCTTGTTTGCTTTTAAGGGTGTTTGCGCCGCTCAGATCGCCTTAATGCAGACCCGCTGCATCAACGTTCCTTACTTCACACTCATGGATTTTAATCGATACCCTTATGCTGATTGACTCGCATTGCCATCTTGATCGTCTTGACCTAACACCTTACGACGGAAGCCTGGATCCCGTTCTCAGTAAAGCGAAGGATGCCGGTGTTGAGCATATTCTCTGTGTGGCAACCGACCGTCAGCGCTATGATGCGATGCTCGCTCTGGTCAGCGCTTATCCGCAGGTATCGGCTTCGGTGGGTATTCATCCTTTGAGCGATGAAATTGCAGATTTTTCTGCACAGTGGCTGGAGCAGGAGGCTGGCAATCCGTCGATTGTCGCGGTCGGTGAAACCGGTCTCGACTATCATTATGATCCGCAAAGTGCCGATGTTCAGCAGCGGGCATTTCAATTGCACCTGCAAGTGGCGGCAAAGGTGGGCAAGCCGGCAATCGTTCACACTCGTGAAGCCCGTGAAGATACGCTAGCGCTTATTCGGCGTTATGCCGATATCGATGTCGGAGGGGTTCTGCATTGTTTTACCGAAGATTGGTCGATGGCTGAGCAGCTGCTCGATCTTAATTACCATATCTCTTTTTCCGGCATTATCACCTTCCGTAATGCCGCGCCGCTGCGGGAGGTGGTTCGTCGCAC
>JBFGYY010000427.1:0-3360 GCA_041587095.1 Motiliproteus sp.
ACTGACGCTGCCCCGGGCGTTTTTGCGTTCAGACGCTGACGCGTGTCCAGGCCCGTGTCGAATGACCCGTTCGGGCCTCAGGCAAGGTCTGGTCAGCGATTAAGTGCGACTGCCGGTCGCCGAGGGCCTTCTCAGGCAACTTTCAGTGCCGCCTCCCGGTTGGCCAGGTACTCATCGTAAGTCCCCTGGAAATCAATGACGCCCTGATCCTTGATCTCGACGACGCGAGTCGCGAGTGAGGAGACAAATTCCCGGTCATGGCTGACAAAGATCAACGTGCCATCATAATCTTTCAGGGCGTTGTTCAGTGCTTCGATCGCCTCCATATCCAGGTGATTGGTGGGCTCATCCATGATCAGCACGTTGGTGTTCATCATCATCAGCTTGCCAAACAACAGGCGGTTTTTCTCGCCGCCGGAACAGACGCGGGCTTTCTTGTTCGCGTCGTCGTCGGTGAATAGCAACCGGCCCAGCATCGCGCGGATCATCAGGTCATCGTGTTTCGGGGTCCGCCACTGGGACATCCAGTCGAACAGGGTCAGATCGCTATCAAAATCGGCACTGCTATCTTGAGGGCAATAACCGATACTGGCGTTCTCGGACCATTTTACTTCCCCGCTGCTGGCCTGGATTTCGTTGACCAGGCAGCGTAAAAACGTGGTTTTGCCCACGCCGTTTTCACCGATAATCGCCAGCTTGGCGCCGGCCTCAAGAATCAGGTTGCCGCCGCTGAAGAGCGGGTTATCGGTAAATTCGTGGCCAAGGTTTTCCAGTATCAGGGCTTGGCGGTGAAGTTTCTTCTCTTGCTGGTAACGAATGGATGGCGTTGAACGGCTGGACGTTTTGACTTCGTCAAGTTTGATTTTATCCATGCGTTTTGCACGAGAGCTGGCCAGCTTGGCTTTAGACGCGTTGGCCGAGAAGCGATTGACGAACTGCTGCAGCTCATCGAGCTCGGCGCTCTTTTTGGCGTTTTCCGTGTGCAGCTGTTCGCGGATCAGCGATGACGCAGCGATAAAATCTTCGTAGTTACCGGGGTAGATCCGCAGCTCTCCGTAGTCGATGTCGGCCATGTGGGTGCAGACGGAGTTCAGAAAGTGCCGGTCGTGGGAGATAATAATCATGGTGCATTTGCGCTGGTTCAGCACGGTAGCGAGCCAATTGATCGTGTAGATATCCAGGTTGTTGGTTGGCTCATCCAGCAGCAGAATATCGGGGTTGGCAAACAGGGCCTGAGCCAGTAAGACGCGTAACTTCCAGCCTGGCGAGACTTGCTGCATCAGTCCGTAATGCAGGGACTCATCGATACCGGCCTGCAACAGGATCTCCCCGGCGCGGCTTTCGGCACTGTAGCCGTCCATTTCCGCGAATTCACCTTCCAGCTCGGCGACGGCCATACCGTCAGCTTCGCTCATCTCGGGCTGGGCATAAATGGCGTCCCGGGCCTGTTTGACCTTCCAGAGCTTCGCGTCTCCCATGATGACTGTGTCGACAACACTGTATTGCTCGAAGGCAAATTGATTCTGGCTGAGAGTGCCAACGGTGTAACCGGGGGTGATGGAAATATTGCCCGACGTCGGTGCGAGTTCGCCGCTCAATATTTTCATAAAGGTCGACTTGCCACAGCCGTTAGCGCCGATCAGGCCGTAGCGGTTACCGTTTCCGAATTTGGCAGAAATATTTTCAAACAGTGGTTCTGCACCAAACTGCATGGTGATGTTTGCGGTGGAGATCAAAGATGTGTTCCCGAGAGGTGAGCCATAGAGAAGGGCGGGTGGATTCAAGCCGAAGCTCACGACAGGCCCTTGCAAGGGGGCGAACTTTAAAGGCTCGGGGGCCAGATGTCGAGCTGAACTGTACAGTAATTATCCAGAAATTCGCTGCGGGCAACCGATTAATCTTGCTGGATACGCTACGGCAAGATTAATCAGTGAGTTGATATTGCCTGGTAGGCGACTGTGCGAAGCCCTGGAGCATCAGATCGATCGCTTCTTCGGGGGAGCGGGGCGGGCTAAAGAGGAAGCCCTGAATCATAACCCCCTCTTCGGTAGCGAGAAACTGCAGATGCGACAGGTCTTCCACGCCTTCGGCAATCACTTTAAGCCCCAGCGCGTGGGCCATGGTGATGATCGCCGATAGAATAATACAGTTGCTGCCCTGGTCCATATTCTTGATAAAACCCTGGTCGATCTTAAGGATATCAATCGGCAGGTTCTGCAGGTAACTGAGGGATGAGTAGCCGGTGCCGAAATCATCCAGCGCGATCTGAATGCCCATCTTGCGCAGCGCTTGCAGGTTTTGCAGTACCTGTTGTTCGCCCTTGATGATCGCGGTTTCCGTGAGCTCGACATAGATGCTCTGACTCGGTAACTGATATTTCAATAGTGCCTGCTGAATGACGTCGACAATTGCGGGCTGACTCAGCTGTACCACCGATAAGTTAATACCAACGCGGATCTGCGAGAAACCTTCATTGTGCCACTTGCGTAACTGTTTGCAGGCATCATGGATAATCCACTCGCCGATCGGCAAAATCAGGTTGCTTTCCTCGGCAATGGGGATGAAACGGTCGGGAGTGACAGCGCCTAACTCGGCGTCATTCCAGCGTACCAACGCTTCGAAAGACAGTATTTCGTGCGTGCGGCTGTCGACGACCGGTTGGTAGAAGAGGGTCATGTCACCGCGTATTTCGGCACGGTGCAGGCGTTGCTCGATTCGTGCGCGTTGATGGGTCTGTTCGCCGATGGCCTGAGAGTAGTAGTGAACGTTATTTTTACCCTGGTGCTTGGCCTGATACATCGCCTGGTCGGCATGGGTGATCAGTTGCTCGGCACTGTCGGCGTCGTTGGGCCATATTGCGATACCGATACTGGCCCCGACATAAAGCTGATGGTGCTCGATGGCGATGGGTTCAGCGATAGCTGCGATGATTCGCTCAGCGACAATACGTGCCTGATAAGCATCCTCCAGATTGGGTATCAGGATGGTGAATTCATCGCCGCCAAGTCTGGAGAAATTGGCATCCAGGTTACCGCTATCTACCCGTCCGGCCAGGTCATCCGCTCTGAGGTGATGTTGCAGACGGTGGGCGATCTGCTGCAGCATCTTGTCGCCGATAGGGTGGCCCAGCGTATCATTAACGTGCTTAAAATTGTCGAGATCAATGAAAAGCAAGGCTAGCAGTGTGCCATCACGTTCTGCGCCGGCCATTGCGCGGTTAAGGTTGCGGCGAAATAAAACCCGGTTTGGCAGACCGGTTAATGAGTCAAGAAAGGCAAGGCTGCGGATCCGCTCATTGGACTCATAAAGTTCGAGACTCATGTGGTTGAATGCGCCGACAAGGTCGCCGATCTCATCGTC
>JBFGYY010000428.1:0-3349 GCA_041587095.1 Motiliproteus sp.
CCGCGCCATAGTGTAAAACTCGGCATTGGCCTGCATGCCGGTAACGATCGCCATCCGATTCGACAAGCCAAAAAACGCCGTGATACCGGCAATATCCCAGATATCCTCGCCAGCATAACCCTGCTCGGTTAACGCATCGTAGTCGGCTTGATGAACCTGTTCCGGCGTGCGCGCCAGCTTGATGGAAAAGGCCAGCATCGCTTTTTGACGCTCGCTCAGTGGCGCGTGCAGGTAGTTCACCGCGATCTGATCTGCCAGCAAGGGCTCCTTGGAGAACACCCGTAACAGGGCACCATGCGCGATCACACAGTACTGACAACCGTTGGCGGCGCTGGTAGCGACGATGATCATCTCTTTTTCGGCGGGAGTTAATGTCCCGCCCTCCCGATCCATCACCGCATCGTGGTACGTAAAAAAGGCGCGAAATTCCGCCGGTCGGTGGGCCAGGGTGATAAACACGCTGGGGATAAAGCCCGCCTTGTCCTGTACAGCAAGAATACGCTCACGAACGTCCTCGGGCAGACTATCGAGCTGCGGAATGGGATATCTCGTACTGGCTTGGTGACTCATAAGCGGGTTCTCTTGGCTGATTATTGTTAGTGGTATCAGTCTATCCGGTAAAACCAACTATTTTCAGCCATAATAGCGTCACTTATCGCGCGTATTCGGCCATTTATGTATCAGATACTCGGCTTAGCTTTTGATGGTTTTCAAGCATCGGGACTTGCTTCACCCTTTGACGTGTTTAACGTCACCAACAGCCATTGGCAGCAAACACAGTCCCAGCCCGCCCACAAAGATGCGCCTCTGTATACCTGTAGCCTGGTATCCAGGGACGGCGATGCGGTACAAGCCTCCAACGGCACCCGCATGCTGGTGGACTTTGACCTGGACAGTGCACCGGCGGCTGACCTGATCATCGTGCCGGGTATTCATCACCACGATACCCCGGCACTCCTTAAACGCTTACAGCTTCTGGACCGCGAACGCGCCTGGCTGACCAGACAACATCAGCGCGGCGTCGCCATCGCGGCTAATTGCAGCGGCGTATTTCTACTCGCCGAAACCGGCGCGTTAGCCGGTCAGCAAGCAACAACCGCCTGGTGGCTGAGCCGGCTCTTTCAGCAACGCTACCCGACCGTTCACCTGCAGACACAGAGCCTGCTGGTGAAAAACGCCCGGAGCTACTGCACCGGCTCCATGACCGCCAACCTGGGTGTGATGCTGCAGATCGTCGAACAACAGGTGGGACGGCAGCTCGCACAGCGTAGCGCCCGCACCATGCTGATTGATGCGACCCAGAGCTATGCGTCCCCCTACCTGTTTATGCAGGAGCAAACGGATCATCAGGACGCGCTGGTTCTTGCCGTTGAAGGTTGGCTGCAACGGCACCTGAGTGAATCGCTGGATATGCAAGCCCTGGCAAGGCGCCACGCGGTCAGCATCAGAACGCTTTCGCGCCGCTTTAAAGCCGCCAACGGCATGAACCTGAGCGAATACCAGCAACACTTGCGCTTGGAACACAGCAAACTGCTGCTGGAAACCACCAACCTGAGTATTGAACAGCTGATCGAACGGGTCGGCTACAGCAGCCAGAGCGCCCTGCGCCGCCTGTTCCAAAAACAGCTGGGGATATCACCGCGCCAATACCGCCAGCAGGCCCGGCACAAACCCCAAAAAAACAAAACGGATAGTTAAGATTCAATATCAACAAGTTATAAACAGACGAACAGCGTCATTTCATACAACAAACCGGAGCCGTAAATGCGTCAATAAAGCGCCGGATAAAGAGAAACATGATGGGAACTCAAACGCGCTATCAAGCTGTAGTGTTAGCTACGGTGCTGCTTGGCCTTGCGGCCAGCAACGACCCTTTAGCCGATCAAACGGCAGATCATTGGGATTCACAACGCGCCTTGGCCCAATCCTGGTATCGAGCGGGGGCGGAGCGCGTCGCGCAGTCGATAACCGCCGCCGCAGCCATCAACAATAAACGCGGGGCGGCAAAAAACATCATTCTGTTCGTTGGCGATGGCATGGGGGTTTCAACGGTCACCGCCGCGCGCATACTCGCCGGGCAAAGACAGGGCAGGTCCGGCGAGGAATATAACCTCAGCTTCGACACGTTCCCGTTCAGCGGCCTGTCCAAGACCTACAACACGAACCAGCAAACGCCGGATTCGGCGGGTACGATGACAGCCATAGTCACCGGTGTAAAAACCAAGGCGGGGGTCATCGGCGTATCTGAAACGGTGACACGAGGCGACTGCGCTTCTGCACAGCATATCGAACTGACTACCGCCCTGGAGTTGGCGGAAGTCGCCGGCAAGGCAACCGGCATCATCTCGACCACTCGCATCACCCATGCCACACCTGCCGCAACCTACGCCAAATCCCCCGAACGAAACTGGGAAGATAATTCGGATATGCCCGTCGCGGCGCTGCGGGCAGGCTGCAAGGATATTGCAGATCAGCTGATCCATTTTGAATCATTGCTGGAATCACGTCTTAACCGCGGCGCGGACCACCCGAATATCGATGGCATCGATGTCGTCATGGGTGGTGGGCGCCGCCACTTCCTGAGCAAGAACAGCGCTGATAACCCGGAAGCAGCGCGCAACGCTGCGGAAGGCGCGCGCACCGATGGCCGCAATCTGATCTCGGAGTGGCAGACCCTGTACCCGGAGGGCAAATTTATCGCTGACCAGGCCGGATTTGACGCCATAGATGCCGCCTCGACAACCCGACTGCTCGGGCTGTTTAACACATCACATATGCGCTACGAGGCCGAGCGCCGCAATGAGCCTTCCGGCGAGCCCTCCCTGTCAGCAATGACAACCAAAGGGATCGATATACTGAACAACCATGCACAGGGTTTCTTGCTGGTGATCGAAGGCGGACGCATCGATCATGCTCACCACGCCGGCAGCGCCTTTAACGCCCTGAGTGACGCCGTCGAGTTTGCCAGCGCCGTTCAGGCGGCGGTGGATAACACCGACCCTGAAGAGACGCTGATTATCGTCACCGCCGATCATAGCCATGTATTGACCATTGCCGGATATCCCACCCGCGGCAACCCTATCCTGGGCAAAGTGATCGGCAATAACAGTAAAGGCGACCCCAACCAAAGTCCGGCGCGGGCCAAAGATGGCCTGCCCTACACAACATTGGGCTATACCAATGGCCAGGGCTTTCAGCAAGTGGGGACAAAGCCCAACGTGTCCCGAAGAGTGACTTCAGGCAGACAGGATTTAACAGAGGTGGATACCACCCAGCCAAGCTTTCATCAGGAAGCTCTGGTACCGACCGCATCCGAAACCCATGGCGGTGAAGACGTTGCGATCTACGC
>JBFGYY010000429.1:0-3336 GCA_041587095.1 Motiliproteus sp.
GATTACGTGCGGCCAAAGGGGCTGGGTTCCAGTCTCGTGCAGCATATGCCCCGCCGAGCCTGTCGGCTGGTGGTTCTGGCGGTTCTGTTGCTGTGCTTATTGCTGGGTAACGCCGGGGTGATATTGATGGGTATCGCATTGCTGCTGTTCTGGTGGCTGAGACGGCTGATGCTGGAACGTCTTGGTGGTACAACCGGCGATACCGCCGGTGCACTGGTTGAGTTGCAGGAAGTAGCCGCGTTGGTTGTGGTGTTGAGCGCGACCTACACTTGATTCTTGCTGGCTACTGAGAACGTTTCACTCGCCTGTATTCGCGCGGTGCTGCCAGAGCACTTCCTGCCCACCGTCGCGACGGGCCAGTTCCCTGGCACAGACAAATAGCAGGTCCGATAAACGGTTCAGATAGGCCGCGCATTCGGGTCGCAGGTCGTTGCTATGCCGAGCCAGCGTGACCAGTCGCCGCTCTGCGCGCCGGCAAACGCTGCGGGCCAGGTGCGCAACGGCTGCCGGTTTGTTGCCGCCCGGCAGAATGAAATCCTTCAGGGGCGGAAGGGATTGGTTGATGGTGTCCAGTATCTGTTCCAGTTCATCGATGTGGTGTTGCTCGACCATCGTATAGCCGGGCACCGCCAGCTCGCCGCCTAAATTAAACAGGGTCTGTTGAATCATGGCCATGCTTTCACGCAGATGATCATTGTGGGGCAGTTCGCAGACCAGGTTGCCGACCCAGCTGTTCAGCTCATCGACATCGCCAATCGCTTCAATTCGGGCGTCATCTTTATCGATCCGGGTGCCATCGCCCAAACCTGTCGTGCCCTTGTCTCCGGTTCGTGTGTAAATCTTGGATAGGCGATTGCCCATGCTGGTGGTCCTCGGGTTACGGGCGCAGCGCCCGGACTTTTCTGACGAGAGCGTCGTTGGCCGGGGTCGCCACACCGACCTTTTTGGCCTGCGCACTAATATAGCCGTTAATAAAGTCGATTTCAGTCTGACGGCCATATGCCACATCCTGTTGCATCGAGGAGTAGTTTTTGGCTGTGGCGCGGGCTATCCGCAGCGCCGTTTGCAGTAGCTGGTCTGCACTGGTTTCCTGATCCGATAAGGGGATGTTGAGTGTTCGGGCGAGCTGCGCAATTTCCTGACACAGGGTGGCCATCTCCTGCCTGTAAGCGGGGTTCTCCGCCAGTGCGCCGTTGCGGCAGTTATGCAGTGCGGTCAGGCCGTTAATGGCGGCATTGATCGCCAGTTTTCGCCACAGCCGGTTCTCTATGGCTTCATCATAGCCCGCCTGCAGTTGCGTGCTCAGCAGTGGTTCCAACGGTGTACTGCCCTGCTGTTTTGCAAGGTTGTTGAGCGGTCCAAACCAGGTCTCTCCCCGCCCGGCCCACACAAGCGTGTTGGGCGTGCGCCGGAACGCGCCGTCGGTCGTGGTGCCGGCATACACCGGGATGCCGGCGAGTAGCCGCGCTGCCTGCTGCTGGCAGCCCATGCCGTTCTGCAACAGAATAACCTGCGCATCCGGTGTCAGTCGTTGTCGAATGGCGGCAACAGCGCTTTCGCACTGGTAGCTTTTGGTGGTGACCAGCAGACGCCGAATCGGGCTGGCTTCTGCCGTGCTTTCTACCCGTGGGCTGGACTTCTGCGTGTTACTGCCTAGCTCCAGCTGCAGTCCGTCCAGTAACGGATGGGTGGCCGCGCCGTCGGGGCGCACCAGTAGCGTAACCGGTTGAGCGGATTGCAGGTTGGCTGCCCACAGGCAGCCGATCGCTCCTGCCCCGAGGATATGCCAGGTTATCTGACTCATAGGCCGTTGCTGCTCATCAAAGGGCCGTTTTAAACCCGGCGACGGGTGAAAAGGGCGCGGGAACTGGTTAGAATCAGGGCCTATTGTGCCATTGCAACCGCGCTATCCCAAGGAGTGAATAATGCCATCGTTTGACGTCGTGTCTGAGCTGGATATGCATGAAGTGACCAATGCGGTCGATCAGGCAAATCGTGAATTGACTACCCGCTATGATTTTAAGGGCGTTAAAGCGTCGTTTGAAAAAGGTGATAACGAGGTGACCATGTTTGCCGAGGTGGATTTTCAGCTGCAGCAGATGCTGGATATCCTCAAGAGTAAACTGGTGGGACGAAAGATCGATGCCAAATGCCTGGATATTAACGACGCCGACACCAGCGGTGTACGCGCCAAGCAGACCGTAGGTTTTAAACAGGGCCTGGATCAGGTCACCGCGAAAAAAATCATTAAGTTGATCAAAGAACAAAAGCTGAAAGTGCAGACACAGATTCAGGGTGAGCAGGTGCGTGTCACGGGCAAGAAACGTGACGATCTGCAGGGTGCCATCGCACTGCTGCGCGAATCTGATATCGACCTGCCGCTGCAGTTTAATAACTTTCGTGATTAATGCGCGCAATGATAGCCCGGCTAGTCAGACATTTTGACTGACGCGCGCTTTAGCTGGCGAGAGGCCTTGCTGGTCTATACCCGACCGCAGGTTATCGTACTCTGGTTTCTTGGTTTTGCCGCCGGACTCCCTTATCTGCTGGTGTTCTCGACGCTGAGTGCCTGGTTACGAGACTTTGATATCAGTCGCAGCGCGATCGGTTTTTTTGCCTGGGTAGGTCTGACCTATTCGGTCAAAGTATTGTGGGCTCCGGTGGTTGACCGTTTGCCGTTACCGTTTTTGTCCCGGTTCGGTCAGCGTCGCAGCTGGATGCTGCTGGGGCAGCTGGGTATTGTGCTTGGGTTGCTTGGGATGGCAGTAACAGACCCGCAGCTGAATCTAACCGCGATTGCACTATTGGCCCTGTTGGTGGCATTTTCCTCGGCGACACAGGATATTGCTATCGACGCGTACCGAATTGAAGCCGCGATTGACCGGTATCAGGGAGCGATGTCGGCAGCCTATATCTTTGGCTATCGGGTTGCCTTGTTGGCAGCGGGAGCGGGTGCGCTCTTCATCGCCGATCGCTTGAGTTGGTCAATGGCCTATATCGCGATGGCGGCCTTGATGGGCGCAGGGATCATCACCGTCCTGTTGGTTCGTGAACCGGCTCGCCAAACGGACGCTAACGCTGAATCTACCGAACAGCAGTTGCGATATGCGGCTCATCTTGAACGGGCTCAAACGTACGGCCAACGCTTAGAACTGTGGTTTCTGAATGCTGTTGTCGCGCCGTTCGTCGAGTTTTTTCGCCGTAATGGGGTCGTCGCGCTGTGGTTGCTGTTGTTTATCAGCCTTTACCGCCTGAGTGATATCACTATGGGTATCATGGCGAACCCTTTTTATCTGGACCTGGGGTTTAGTAAGACCGATATAGCGGCTATCGGCA